>PWDX01000095.1 GCA_003553245.1 Phycisphaerae bacterium | reverse complement strand
CGGGTTATAAGATACATCGCAAGCGACTGGTCGAAGCGTTCGCTGTCGGCCTTGCTCTTAGCCTCCAGCCTATCGCCAACATGTTTGTCGATCCAGCCTCTTAGTTTTTTCAGCTCTTTGGCGTCGTATGCCTTTTTGCTTAGCATATCTGCCAGCAGTTTCATATCAAGACGGGTTATTTCCAGACCGAAAGTATTGCGGGTCGGAATAATATGGGCAAGGGCTGTTTCCATGCCCATAGAATCGTGGCCGAAAACCATAATGCGTCTGCCGCGAAGTGCCGTGGCAGTCACCGCAGCGTAACACCAGTCCACCAGTGATTCTATCGTAGCATCACTGATTGCTGGCTTCTGGCCGGTATCAGCCCAATTACCGACATTTAGATGCACCATTTTGCCGTACTGACTTATCGCTCCGTTGAGAGCATGAGCATAAACAACACCGGGCTTTGGCCCGCTGTTGCCGCATGTTATATTCAATGGTGTCTCGGCAGGGAACTGCTGAAGCAGCGAAATGGTAGTAAGCTGCGGAAAGGCCCAGGTATCGGGCACACAAACGAGTATGTTTACCCCGGCTTCTCTGAACTGCTGGGCGACAATATCAGCTTGTGATTCACTGTCGATAAGAACCGAGGAATATACCACCGGCACCGAGCTGCCGTCGGGAAGATATACTTTTGAACCCACTGCATCAGCTATCAGTTTAACCAGATTCTTTGCCCTTGTTCGGCTCTGGCTGTCGATACGCGGATCACAGGGTGCGAACACACCGATTACAGGAACCTTAGGATTAGCTTTTCGAATGACCGGCAAACACTTTGCATTGCCTTCTTTTGCCATAATGGCCTCCTTGTTATGCTATTTAGAGCTTACTGATTCTTTTATTTCAAGCAATTGCTTCATTACATTATACAGCGATGACGAGTTGCCTCGTACTCCAAAACTGTCATGGAGCTGGCAATATAGCCTATAGAGCCTTTTGTAGATAGCATGATTTTCTGGATCAGCTGTAAAGGTGCGCTGTTTTAATGTGCATATCTTTGCCTGAGCTTGTTCAAAACTATCATAGCCGCCGGCGTTTTTGCCAGCAGCTACAGAAGCAGCTATAGCTGATCCAAGAGCACAGGCCTGGGCTGAGCCGGCAATTTTCATTTGCCTGCCCGTAACATCGGCGTAAATCTGCATCAGCATCGAATTTTTCTCTGAGATTCCGCCGCAATTGATTACCTCACTCACCTCTACACCGTATTCTTCCAGTCTTTCAATAATCTTCAAAGCTCCAAAAGCGGTGGATTCAATCAAAGCACGATAGACTTCATCAGCTTTAGTATGAAGTGTCTGGCCTATTAGTAGACCCGTCAGTCTTTGATCGACCAGGACTGTGCGGTTGCCGTTGTTCCAGTCAAGGGCAAGTAATCCTGACTGGCCCGGCTTAAGGGTTGAAGCTTTTTTCGTAAGTTCTTCGTGGGTTTGCCCTGAGGCAAGATTATTGACGAACCAGTTGAAAATATCTCCTACCGCAGACTGGCCTGCTTCGAGTCCGTAATAACCAGGCAGCACCGAGTCTTCAACAATGCCGCAAATACCCGGAATATTATCGAGCCTTTTATCCAATGGACTTATCAGTATATCGCAGGTGCTGGTTCCGATGATTTTTATCATTTTGCCCGTTGCAGCCCCGCTGCCTACAGCTCCAAGATGAGCGTCAAATGCACCGACTGAAACTGGTATACCCGGCGACAAGCCTAGCTTTGACGCCCATTCAGGACACAGAGTCCCTGCTTCATCACCAATCGGATAAGTCTCTTCATATAGTCTATCTCGAAGATTACCCAGCCTGGGGTTCAGTTTTGACAGGAAATTTTTCGAAGGAAGCCCGCCCCATTGCTTGCTGTACATCGCCTTGTGTCCTGCTGCACATCTGCTGCGTTTTATATTGTCAGGCTTGGTCGATGTAAGCACTGCCGGAATAAAATCACAGCATTCCAGCCATGTATAAGCTGCATCGAAAACCTCACCGTCAACATTAATGCAATGCAGAAGTTTACTGAAAAACCATTCCGAGGAATATACGCCGCCGCATCTGGTAAGATATTCAGGGTGCTCGCGCTTTGCAAGTTCGGTTATTTGCTGGGCCTCGGCATAAGATGTATGGTCTTTCCAGAGCCACGCTTGAGCGTTAGGGTTGTTTGTGAACTCTTCATGGAAGCTTAACGGTATGCCGTCTTTGTCCACAGGTAATGGAGTAGAACCGGTGGTGTCTATACCAATTGCGATGACCTTGGTAGCGTCAAAACCAGTGTCATTTTCTTTAGCTTGTTTTAAAGCCTGATTAACCGATGTTTCCAACCCGCTGATATAATCGGCAGGATTCTGACGGGCAAGGTTATGGTTGGTTGTCTCTACAATAATACCGTTTTCACCACTCGGATAATTATATACAAATGCGGCAACTTCGCTGCCATCTCTTACATTAACAACAAGTGCTCTTACGGAATTAGTGCCATAATCTAAACCAATGCAATACATCTTGGCTCCTGCTTTTATAAGGTTAAAATAAACTTCGACCTTGATGAAACAAAATATGGCCTGTCTCAATGGGACTGTCTATAATAGGTTGTTTTGCCTTCAAGGGTGGACATTGGTATTTGATGCAATTGACCCTCCAAGGGTTGCAACTCATGCTGGATGCTTGCCAGGTATTTTTCTATTTTGAGCTTTTGCGGTTTATGGAATTTGTGAAAGGGCTCTGCCATAAAATCATTGCAAATATTAAGCTGATTAAGAACGCATTTAATACCTTTGATAATCCTTGAGCCATATTGGCCAACATTGTATATCCTGGTGCTGATTTTCATTACCATTTCATGCAGGCTCTTGACTTTTTGCATATCGCGTGCCATCGCTGCATTATAAAGTTCAACATATAACCTTGGGAACATATTTGCTCCACCGGATATGCCGCCATGGGCACCAATTAGCACAGCTTCTGCCAGCAGCTCTTCCGGGCCGACCAGAAGTGTAAAATCAGGATAATTTTTCATCTTCGCCTTTACTGTGTTAAAATATGTCATGTCAGATGAACTGTCTTTTAAACCAACAATACCCTCGATCTGGGCTGCCTGTAAAATTGTTTTGGGTTCAAATTTCACTTTGGTAAGGCCTGGTATGTTGTAAAGAAACAAAGGCAAAGGCAAACGTGCAGCCAGATGTTCAAGATATTCAAGCAACTCCGGCTGGGCTACGGGGAAATAAGACGGTGGAGCAAGAACAAGCCCGCTGACGCCATGTTTATAAGCAATATCTGCTAATTTCACCGATTCATCATAAGAGGTATCTGTTATTCCGACAAGGACAGGAACTCTATCGCCCACCTGGTCAGTGGCTCTTTCTATAAGCTGCTGCCTTAACTTATAGCTAAGACTTGGCGCTTCTCCGGTTGTCCCGAGAATGAACAGTCCGTGAACACCACCGGCTAGAATGTGCTCAATTAGATTTTCAAGCCCGACAACATCGAGCGTGTCATTATCAAGTAGAGGTGTTACCATTGGTGGTATTATGCCTCTTAATGGCTTTGGTAGAATCGGTTTCATTTTTTAATGCCTTTTTTCTTTTTTAGTAAAACACTATCTTCAGTATCTGGCCGTGACACTTGATTCACGGCCTATAGTTTATGCAAATATGTTTATGTATTTTCCGTTTTGACCACATCGCTTACAGTTACCACCTTTTGTTTTTGCCGGAAACGGCTTAACAGAAAACCAGCCACCATAATTGTGGCGGTACCAAAGACCGGTATCAGGTATCGGTGGAAAGGACTTGCCAGCCATTCCCAATCTGTACCTTCAAGCATAGGAGAGAGGCTCATCCAGCAAATAATTGTTAACCCCAGAATTACTGAAATAGCAGCCAAGGGGCTGTTTGCTCTTTTGGATACAAGGCCCAGCAAAAACAAGCCCAGAATGCCGCCGCCGAATATGCCCGACAATGTCCACCATGCATCAAGTGCTCCGGTGGTTCCAATTAGTAAAAGCGCAACCATAGTGCCAAGTAAGCCCCACACAATCGTGGCTATATAAAGCACCAGCATGCAGTTTTTTTCGGAAGCATCCGGCTTTATATAACGCTTATACCAGTCGTTCATAATCAAAGTAGCAGATGAATTCAGGCTTGTGGAGACAGTACTCATGGCCGCGGCAAAAATCGCCGCTATAAGCAACCCAGTAATACCAGTCGGCAACGCCGCGCCAATAAAATGCGGAAAGACCTCATCACCGATACCTTCTTGATCCAGCTGTTGTTTAGTTTCCATGAGATGTTGCTGGAAATCGGGGCTGTCAGCAGTAATTCCTTCACCTGCCAGTTGCTGCACAGCTACAGATTCATATAAGCCGTCCATAAGCTCAGGCTGGGTTTGATAATATACAAATAATCCGGTTCCAATAAAAAAGAATACCGCTGAAACCGGCACATAAACAAGACCGCCTATCCAAACGCTTTTGACAGCTTCTTTTCTTGACTTTGACGCGATATACCTTTGTACATAGTTTTGGTCTATGCCGAAATTCTGCAGATTTATAACAATGCCGTAAATCAACACAACCCAGAAAGTTCTTGTGGACAGGTCAGTTGAGAAGCCGCCTAAGCTGAATTTGTCATACTCGGTGCCTACCTCAAATAACTGGCTAGGCCCGGCAGGCATTGAAAATAAAAT
>PWDX01000108.1 GCA_003553245.1 Phycisphaerae bacterium | reverse complement strand
CAAGGGCCTTATCGATAGCACCTGCTCGAGCCATAGCTTGCAGCACATAGTAGCCATAAAAAGTTGACATGTTACGGCACCCGTCAATCTGCAGCAGTCTTTGAGTCATTTCTCTGGCGTCTGCGATACCCGCAAGAACCATCAAAGCACCGGCTTGCTTGCTGCCATTTGGATCCGGAATATAGTCACGCATCAACTTTACATAAGCGGTACATTTGCCGGCCATATCAGCATCGCCTAGAAGTTCACATAGTTCAGCAGACCTATCTAAAGCCATCAACAACAAACTGTGAAGTCCGGCATGGATTGCAATTTTATTGCTGCTCGATGGCCAATCTAAAAAACGATGCCCTGTTAATGTTTCTCCTCCATCCTTACCAACACACTGAAAAAGTATTTCCAGCAGGGACAGAAGGTAATCTTTTTGCTGCATGAGATAGTTTAAGTCTGCACTATATTGAAACCAGCAGTGGTGAGCTAAAATCCACCACAAAGAATAGGAACTGATACCATTCATCCATTCAGGAAGCTCAGTGGTATCGCGCATCAGGTCAAGACTTTCGGGTACTACTTTGTTAAAGCCAAAGACAGAATTAATCGTCATAATTTCAGGATGAATATCACCAACCCATACTAATCTATCTCTCTTTATCCCATCCCAAAGGTACTCCTGCATGTTAAGATGGACCGTATAGGCACCAGTACTCCATACAGAGTTCAAACGCTCATCATTACAACTAAAACTGCCTCTGTATGGAATATCCCGGAAAACAAATAGTGCCTGCACACCCGCTAAACACAGAAAAGTGTCACTATCAAGAATATCTATTCGGACAAATCGAAAACCACTTTGGCTTGTCTGGAAACTACCCATCCAGGGCACTTTGACCATCTGATCTCGAATAGCATGATCATTTGTGGCGTTGCCCTTGCCGCCGAGTTCGCTCATCGCTTCGCTAACCGATTCCCCCAGCCTTATCCGAATTCGAACAGGTTTATTATCAGTAGTATCTGTTACCCTCAATTGAACACTGCCGTGCAGTTCTCGACCAAAGTCCAGAAGGATCGAAGCAATATCCCCATGATTTTGCATTCTGCATACGTTGGAATTACTGAATACAATATGCCCATTGTCAGTTTGCAACAGCAATTCCGGATTATAAACATTGCCACTTTGCCAAACCAAACGAGTTGGAGCTATATATTCAATTTTATGCTCATTACTCATTTTTTTCTGCTTTCTCCGCTGAATTTGATATAACTTTCAATGACCAGTTGTCGGGTACTATAACCCTAAGTTTTTCGGTTTGGCCCTCGCGTACATTGATCAATATCTGTTCATCTTTAACAGTGATGTCAAGAAGTTTCCCGTGCCAGCGAATTGAAGTAACCGTTAGCGCTGGCCAATCTGACGGCAAGCTTGGTTGTATTTCTATTGCATCCAACCTTGGATTCAGCCCCATAAAGCCATAAATCATCACTTGTGGAACCATTATATTTTCCAAAAACTCCGAATCAAGCCCGAGACCGCCAGCAGTTCCGCCGCCCTGAAGCGTACCTTTCTCGGTTTTAGCATAATACTCTCTGTAACCGCCTTTTTCCTGCACCTCATCGAACCACTCAATAATCTCCTGAAGTCTATTCCATGCGTTTTCCGGGCCGAAAAGTTCAAGCCGATTCATTATGTCATAATAGGACCACGCAAGCACACCACCGCCGTCCTGAACCTGATCGCCCCATTCAAACACCAATGGCTCCCACGAATACTTACAATAGTTGACATTTCGTTTCGTTGACATACGAGGCGCAAAACGCCAATAATAAATATCGTCGCCTTTAGATGTATCTGTGTCAATTATGCGATCGCCATCTATCCATTCATAAACCTTTTTTGCTTGCTCATTCGACGCAAGTCCGTAATAGATGGTTTCCAGGTTATGATACACCCATCCGTAATCATAGATTTTGCCATCTCTATCAACCCCTCCCACGAAACGTTCAGTTTCCGGATTCCAGAAAATGCTTTTCGCCTGCTCTTTTATCTTTTCGGCCAAACCACGTAGATAAGCGGGGTCGAGTCTCATCGGGCCGCCGGGAATATTCCATTGCGGATGAGCAGCAACCTGCCCTTCAAGTGCAGCCATTCGTTTAAGGCAGTCATATAAAAACAGTGTTGCTGCTGCGTCCTTGCCGCCGTGCGGAATAAGGTCGAAGTAACCTCCACCCATACCCTTTCCATAATAAACAACACGATTGCCTTCTTCGTCAAATCCTCTGCCAGGCCTGCCGTCATGGCCAACCCAGGGCGAGTTTATGCATTTGTACGATTCAACCTGAAACTCATCAATAGCATACCGAAGTGCTTTTCGCCACCGGTTCATCTGAGTTCTCAGGAAATTCAAATCACCTGTCCAGCGAAGATAGTCTGTGCTGCCTTGAATCCAGACCAAATTGTTAACTCGGTGCCGGCTGTCAACGCTTGTAAAAGTTCGGGCAATCGTTATGTTCGCTCCTTCTGCACCAAGTATATTCAGCCGAATCTGAGTTAACGTATCCTGCACATCCAGCATTGGATACAACGGTACTGCTGTATGGAGGGTGCCTGACTGTTGCTTTACTGAAAAATAACTTCTTTGTTTTTGAGTGTATTCAGGATTTTTTTCGGTTATCCAGTCCAGATAAAAGACTGCATCTTCAGGCACATTTTCCAGTTGCCAGTGCAATGTTATAAATGGCGTAATGATTCCTTTGGCCTCGAATTCAGGAGATGTCAGCACTGCCCTGTCACTGGCCAATTCAATATGTAATCCATTTGCCTGGGTTCTATGGTCTATTCCATCGAAAATCCAATCGCCTATGTCTTCAGTTTGCTCAGTGTCTAAACCCAAACCTTCATAAGGATTGCGCTCTGCAAAATGCCAGCCTGTCCCTTCAGACTGTGTCCATAACGGAAAAGGCCACCCCTCCGGATGTGCCAAGCCAATATGCTGCATACTTGAGACATAACCGTCCGGTGTCATCCTGCGGTTGGACAGCAGCTTTCTTATGCCCCGACGGAATTCATGGAACCGTGGATCCTCTCCGGTATCCGCCCAAGCCAGGGACTTCATCAGATAGACATCATTGTATGTTGGGCCAGGATAAAACAGATAATGATGGTAAAACATTTGTCTAACCGTATTGACTTCGCTTTCCATGCCTGGAACCTCAAATTGCGGAAAGCCGTCAGGAATGCTATGAATATCTCGCGGCCTTATTTCTTCTACGACTTCCGGCCCGGCAAAAACAGTAATTGCTAAGAAAAAAATTGTGCAACCGATACCTAACGATAATGCCTTTTGCAGTCTCACTTTTTTATCTCCTATGAATAACTAATATTTACATTCTTTTATTGAGGAAATCATTGCTTCCACATTTTCTCTTGGTGTTTTTATATCCAAATCATGACTGGAAAAAATCAAACCTCCATCAGGTTTTCCCAGCAGTTCAAATTGCTGGACAATGTGAGCATGTACCTGTGCAGGACTGCCTTGCGGGATAATAAAACTGTTATCCATGGCGCCATAAACGGCCATTTTGCCAAAATATTTTTCGGCATACTCCTTTGTATCATTGACACTGGGCTGAAGCGGATTAATCGCGTCCACTCCAAGCCTAAAGAATAAGTCCATCAGATCGTCTGTGATTTTTCCACAACAATGAAACATTGTCGGAATCCCAAAGCTATCAGCAACCTCTTTCATCCTGCGAGCATAGTCAAAGCTATGCTCCCAAATCATCTGCGGAGACATTGAAAGTCCCTGCGAAGTAGCAACATCTTCCATCAGGTACAAAGCAGTAATACCCATCTGGCAGGCCTTTTCTACGGCCCGAACCTGAATATCCGTAATACGTCGGCCCAGTTGCTTGAACGGCTCCTCGTATTCATACAGATCCATATAAACATTTTCATAGCCGCGCATCTGCCCGGCAATGATACCCCACGCTGTCGGCATGTCCAGAATTACAGCCTTATCAGGGAACTCACGTAAATCCTGCTCAATCAATGCATAGACTTCCGGCAGACTGGGGTCGGGCAAAACGATGTCCTCGGCATCAGACCAATTTTTAAAAAGCGGCTCTTCCAACCACTCCGTGCCGGTATGTTCAACCATCTTACCGCTTGGAAAATCGAGCCGTGCGAATGTCTCAATCACATCAGCGCCATAATGTTTTACACGCCAATGCCGATGCCCGATTTCTTTTTCATACTTGTCCATAAGCCGCCGATCCATCCAGAAATTAAATGGAACACGGTCCGGCTTTTGGTGTCGTAGGGCCATTAAAAAACGTGTCTTGGAATCCATTCTATCGACAAAGCTCCTTTAAACATCTTATATACTGATAGTTCTCGTACTCAATTATCCTTGGAATGCTGTGATCCAAACTTGGCACCCATTCGAAACTCTTGCGATCCTTGATCAGAAAAGTACCACAGTATCCCGATGATAACGCCGTTCTAAATCTTTCACGCTCCGTCATATTAAGGAATACCCACAATTTCAACATCATCAATTCGGATGCTTCGATTTGAAGACAAATCCATATTCAACTTTAAACGAAAGCTGTTGTTAAAGAACTGAGCGTCGCTGCCTTCGTTTTTGATCACATCGCTATAATACATCCAGACGCCCTGCCAGTGACTTTCCGAATCGGCAAGCTGGCCAACGGTTATGTCATCGCTGCCGTTATGGTAACGGACATTTAGCT
>PWDX01000060.1 GCA_003553245.1 Phycisphaerae bacterium | reverse complement strand
AGCGTCCGCCAGTCCGTGGCAATGCAGGATGTTCTAAGCGCGCAGGTGGTCGGGAAAATAGGCAGACTTATTGCTTTCATTTTCACCGTTACAATCGCCCTCGAAGCTCTCGGCGCGATACTGATGTATAATATGTGGCCGCAGGCTCCGGGCTGGACCGGAAAAACCGCTGACATATGGTTTACCAGCATATTCCACTCCATAAGTGCGTTTTGCAATGCCGGATTCAGCCTGTTCCCCGACAGCCTTATAGGTTACGCCGGCCACTGGCAGGTCTATGCCGTTATGTGCTCGTTGATAGTTATTGGCGGACTTGGCTTCGGAGTCATATACAACCTCTCATACGCCTGCGCCGATCGCATCGGCAAATATATACGCTGGAGACTGTTTCACAGCCACCGTGTCGGAATGGAAAGATCGGAACGGCTATACCTTCATACAAAAGTAGTCCTCGTTACAACGATAATTCTAATAATCTTTGGAATGGCGGCTATGCTTTTGCTGGAAAATTATGCTTTAGGAGCCAGCCGACCCAAAGGCCTGCTATGGGCGTTTTTCCAGTCTGTAACAGCAAGAACCGCGGGCTTTAACACCGTCGAAATCGCCGAACTCTCACCGGCCAGTCGGGTTCTGTTGATTATACTTATGTTTATCGGCGGCTCACCGGCATCCGCGGCAGGCGGCATAAAAACCGCCACCTTCGCGATAGTGATTATGACCGTCGTCGCAGCCGTCAGAAAAAGACAGGAAGTAGAGATTTTCCACCGTTCTATCAGGCTGGCAATAGTATCCAGAGCGCTGACCGTCGTGATGATGTTTGTAGTGGCGCTGTTTACCGCGGCGTTTGCTCTTTCGATCACAGAGGCCGGACGCGGCTTTTCAATGATGGATATTATGTTCGAGACAACATCCGCACTGGGCACGGTAGGTCTGTCAACGGGAATAACCGCCTACCTAAGCAACCCGGGCCGATTGATTATCACCGCGGTTATGCTCTTTGGCAGACTCGGACCGTTGACAATGCTCACCCTGCTGACATTCAACCTCAAAGCCCCGACATACAACTACCCAAACGAATCCATAATAGTAGGATAAAGCCACACTATAATAAACTTTATCTTGGCAGGGTGTAAATAATATGCCCGCCCAGACTATTACGAATCATTCGCCAGCGGCCAGAAGACATAATCACCTTCACTCGGGAATTTCACAACTTCGCCCTTGTCGTTATACACGAACTGTCCGCCGTTATCCGTAAAATTGCTGCCGAAGCTGTACAATACAAAATCGCCATCAACCCGGCGATAATTTAATTGCCCCGGCCCAAACGGATCCATCGGAACAGCGTCAAGATAACCGGCCTGAACAAGTTCATCCAGCGAACGCGGCAAATGTCCCTCTTGCGCCTCATAACGCTTTATCGCCAGAACCGTCAAAACAGCTCTATAATTAGCTTCAAGCCGGCTATGTAAATGCATAACTCTACCAAAATCAGCCATCAATACTGAAATCAGAGTATATCTGTTGGCAAGCATTGATGCTTCGATATCATAATCAAATTTTTTATCCTCTATATGCCGCTGATAAGGGGTCAGCTCAGTAATTTTTTCAATCCGATCAAAAAGTTCGGCGACTTTTGCTTCTGTTGCATCCCTGCGGGCATGAGAAATACTTGCCATAATTGTCGAAAAGAAATGCTTATCATTACCTATAAGCGGCAATATATATTTCATATTGTGAGGGATTAAATGCCCTCCACCAACTCCTGAATCTGTGAAAGTTCTTTGTATGGCGTCGAGAATAAGGTATTTTTCTCCGGTATAAGCAGTCTTAAGCAATTCTTCGAAATACAAAACGGGCATATTACTCTGCAACTCATACAAAAAATCGGTATCGGCATTCGGGGCGATTTCCAAAATCATTTCCATTCCAATAGATGAAACTGCTATGCCAACAAGCTGTTCTACTAAAATGGGGCTGCTATGTAAAAAATGATGCCCCAAACACAGTGATGCCAAAGCATTCTCCGCAGCCGATTCAATATCGCCCTGCTCCAGAGCGAGGTCGGCTCGGAATCTCATTATATGTGCCATTCGCCTGAAATCAGCGAGAGGAGGCAATAGAACCCCTGCTAATAGAGGCGGCTCAAATTCCTTGTTATCCCTCACTTCGTATTCTCTGTAGTAATAAGGCTTTTTGCTGCCTGCTACGAATTGAGCCCAACTTTCTTCATTTTCAGCAATCCATTTCTCTATGGCTATCCATTCCTCCTGACTCAGTTCGGTCAATCTTCGGCCTGTTTTATCGCTTATCTTTTCATCCGGCTGTATCATCAATTCCAGTCCGCGCTGATAATTTTTCCATGCGTTATCTTCTGCTCGGATTTCAGGGCGAGCAAGCTGGTTAAGCCTTGCCAAATAATCCACTTTTGGATTAGCAGTGCCGGTAATAAACCAGCCCGTGTATAAAATGAATAATACCAGCAACACGCCAACGCCCTGCAAACTTCGCACAATCGCTTTTTTCCACACCGGCCTGCACCGCTTTTTCGCTCGGCGGATGAGCTTACCGAGCAATCTCGGATCGCCGAAGCATTCTATTGTCTGGGCTATTCGCTTTTGTTTTTCTTCTTCACTGTAACACCGGCGGATTTGCTCCTCAAATTCATCGGCCAGTTCGTTCATAACCTCTCTGCGGACGGTTAGTTTGTAGCCGATGCATCCGCCTACTTTTGCGATATATCGCTGGGCCTGTTGCGGCAGTTTATCGAGATTAAGTGATGTAAAAAGTATCCAACGGCGATAGCGCAGGTAATCTCTAATTCCTATGAATAAACCGAAAGGTACTGCCAGCACAGTGCCTATATAACCGGCCAAATACGCGACATTCACATCATAAACAATCGCAATGGTTATGCTGATCAAAGCACCTAAAGCCGCGGCTATAATCACCGAGCGTAGTATTTTGATTAATATCATTTATAAGCCCTCCACTTGGGGAAAAAATTTAACTCTGCTTTATGCTAACGCCTGGCTTATTGCTCCGCCGAAGAGCAGGTCCAGCCCTGCCGAGAGCTTTACCAGTTGCTGCTTCTGAGCGGCCAGTTGCGATTTGCCTTTGCCGGTAATGGAGTAATAGCGTCTGTCCCTGCCGGTGTCGGATTTTTCCCAGTTTGCCGCGACCAGTCCCTTGGCTTCGAGGTTATACAGCAGCGGATAGAGTGTTCCTTTGCCCAGAGAAAGTATGTCGTCGCTGCGCTTTTCTATGGCCTGGCTAAGCTCATAGCCGTACATCTGCCCGCGAGAGAGAATTTCCAGCACCACTGTCGGCGCCACGCCTTTTAATAACTGTGATTCGAATTTCATTGTGTTATCCCCTTAAAATAATGCGTTATGTGCAATTTTCATCTGCCTTTCAATTGTATTATGCAATACATACTATGCAAAGTCAACTAAAATCTGGTTTTTTTAATTTTTTTCAGCGGGCTTTTCTGCAGCCGATTCGACTGTTGGCTTTGCTATCAGCGACAAATCCGCTATACTCTTTATTTAATGGATTAAAGGCTGCCGAGGAGGCATAGCTGAACCAAAAATTGTACTTTTTCACAGAATTGAGGCTGTATATGTGTCTTGCGATACCGGCCAGAGTAATAAAACTTCAGGACGACCACGCAACCGTTGACGCGATGGGCAATCAATGGCAGGCCAGGACGACGCTGCTGGAAAATGTAAAAGTCGGCGATCTGGTGTTAGTACATGCGGGATTTGCTATTTCACTAGTAGATGAGCAGGAGGCCAAGAAGACCTGGCAGCTTATCCGTGAAATAGACGATTTTGACGCCACTGATAATAAGATTTCCGGTTGATACGATGTTTGAGATTATAGAAGAATCAAAAAACACAATGCACCAGGCCTGCAAGCATCTTGGCCGGGGAATAAACATAATGGAAGTCTGCGGCACGCACACAGTCAGCATTTTCCGCCACGGTATTCGTTCACTGCTGCCGGAAAAACTGCGACTGATCTCCGGGCCGGGCTGCCCCGTGTGCGTTACGGATCAGGGCTATATCGATCTGTTGCTGAAGCTTGCCCGCAGAGATGACTGCATCATCGCTACATACGGCGATATGATGAGAGTGCCCGGCAGCGACAGGCAGTCACTTGAGACAATATCTCCAAAAGCGGATATCAGGATTGTCTATAGCGCCGAAAACGCTCTTGAACTTGCAATTGAAAACCCCGAAAAGACTGTCATTTTCGCTGCCGTGGGTTTTGAGACTACAACGCCTCCTACGGCAGTTACGGTGCTTGACGCAAAACGACGGGGCATTGAGAACTTCTGCGTTCTATGCGCGCATAAGCTGGTAGTGCCGGCAATGGAAGCGCTGCTGGCAGGTAAAAATCATAAAATCGATGCCTTTCTCTGCCCCGGCCATGTCAGTGTAATAATAGGTTATGGAGCATTCACACCGATTGTTGAAAAGTTTCAGCGGCCCTGCGTTGTAGCAGGATTCGAACCGCTACCGATTCTTGAAGCCCTTGCCGACATCTGCCAACAACTGATTGACGAGCAACCCGCGCTGAACTGTGCTTATAAAGCGGTTGTTACAAAAGACGGCAACAAAACCGCTCAGAAAATCATCAACACCTGTTTTGAGCCTGCCGATGGTTACTGGCGCGGACTTGGAAAAATCCCGAAAAGTACATATCATCTGCGGGATGAATACGCCCACTGGGACGCATTCAGGAGATTTGACATCGTTGAAGAACCGAAAGCAGACCTGGCGGGCTGCCGCT
>PWDX01000159.1 GCA_003553245.1 Phycisphaerae bacterium | reverse complement strand
GAATACAATATCCACATATTCTTTCAACAATTCGGGGAGAATGTCACTTGCCGCTTCGACAATTTCCGGTGCAGCCAGGTCGAGGCTGATTTTACAGCCTGCCTTTTTGGCTGTTTTAAGAACCCGTTGGATAAGCTCTCTGTTAAACAGCAAATAGCCTTCCAGATGAGCGTGCGTATAACCAATGAAATCCTCATCGGTAATTTCTTCCGGCGTGAGTGTAGCGGCGGCTCCAAGGCAGGTGCGCATGGTTCGTTCCGAATCCGGCGTCACCAGGCTAAGACATCTTGCCGTGGGAACATCTGTCGAGAATTTGAACCTCGAGCAATCTCCGCCCAGTTCGCCAAAATCCCGCTGATAATATCGCCCTTGCTCATCGTTACCGATTTTACCAAGAAAACCAGCAGGCGTCTCGAGCCTTGCCAACGCGAATATGGTGTTGGCAGCAGAGCCGCCGGCAGCATGGGCAAGCGAACCATGCTCTATTTTCTCAATGAGCTGCTCCATCATTTCGGGCTCAACAAGTTCCATTCCGCCCTTTAAGCCGCCCACCGCAGCTAAATGTTCTTCGCTGACTCTGGCAAGCATATCGACCACAGGCGAACCGATACCAATTATTTTTTTACCGTCCAATTGTGTCATACTGTTGCTTTTTTATCTGCTTTACCTTGCAATGCTTTTTTAATCATTTCAATTTTATCAGTTTTTTCCCAGGGGAAAATATCTCTGCCGAAATGTCCATACCTGGCAGATTCCTGATACGACCAGCCTTGAGGGTTCAGCAAGTCGAGTTCCTTGATTATGGCACCGGGCCTGAAATTGAAAACTTCGCCGGACTCTAGCACTCGCTGAAGCTCATCGTCCTCAACAATTCCTGTGCCGTAAGTATCTACATTAATACTCAGAGGCTTTGCCACTCCGATAGCATAAGCGACCTGAATTTCGCACTTTTCGGCAAGGCCGGCTGCTACAATGTTTTTGGCTACATACCTTGAATAGTATGCCGCTGAGCGGTCAACCTTTGAGGGGTCTTTGCCTGAAAAAGCACCGCCGCCGTGGCTTCCTACTCCACCATAGGTGTCAACTATTATCTTTCTTCCGGTAACACCAGCATCGGCGTATGGCCCGCCGAGAACGAATGCGCCTGTCGGATTGATGTAAAATTCCGTTTCCGGTCGCAGAAATCCGGTCGGCTCAAGTACTTTTTTGGCCACCTTTATAAGGTCTTCACGAATCTGATCAAGTGGGACATCGTCTGTCTGATGCGATATTACCACACAAGTAATGTGGCTGGGCCTGCCGTTTAAGTACTGCAAAGAAACCTGTGACTTTGAGTCAGGCCTCAGGTAAGAAATTTCACCTTTTTTGCGAATTTTCTCAAGTTCCTGAAGCAATCTGTGGCTGTAGGCGATTGGACAGGGCATAAGCTCGGGAGTCTCATTAGTTGCATAGCCGAACATCATTCCCTGGTCTCCGGCACCCTGTTCAGTAAAAAGCCCCTTGCCCTCGGTAACGCCCTGAGAAATATCAGGCGATTGGCCGTGAAGGCGGCTTATATACTCAAAGGAGTCGTGCCAGAATTTCAATTCCTCGCGATCGTAGCCAATTCCTTTTACGACTTGTCGGGTAATTTCTTCGGTGTTAAGATCTTCCCACCCCTGGCAGGTAATCTCGCCGGCATTTACAACAAGGTTATGCGCAACCAGTGTTTCACAAGCAACCCTGCTGTTAGGGTCTTTTTTTAGACAGGCATCAAGAACCGCATCCGATACCTGGTCACAAACCTTATCAGGATGTCCTTCGCTGACTGATTCGGATGTAAAAATATGATCTGTCCTGATCTTACTCATAAATAATTTCTCCTAATTTTAACTTTACTGACTCTACACTAACTAATTTATCACTCTAAAATTTTAATTTGTAACGACTGTAGCTTAGACTACTGCACGGAGATAAAACAACATGCAATTTACGAACCGAGCAATCTACTCGTGCAGATTTGGGTATCCCTTAGCCTCCGTGCAATCCCAGAGTATTATATGGCGCACTGAGTTGGTTTCAAGGACTTTTTGTTATTTTTTTGTATTTATGGGCGCACAAAATAACCGATATGGCCTAACGAGCAGGTATTGGGGGGTTAGAGCGTATCTCAATAAAATTAGTTTAATTGAAATAAAATTTGTGAAGAGCAAAAATATGTTAAAATAGGAAGCTTACCCTTTGACACAAATTAAAGGTTCTAATTTTACTACTTTGCGAGCCAGAGCGGCTTTTTCTGTAGCATTTACCACTGCGGTAACATCTTTATACGCTCCGGGGGCTTCTTCTGCGACACCTTTACTGGAACGGCTCATGATGATTATTTCTCTGCCGGCCAGTTCCCTGATTATCTGTTTTCCGTGCCAGGTTCTGGTTGCTTTTTTTCGACTCATCGCCCTTCCTGCGCCGTGGCACGCTGAGCTGAATGCCAGTTGGATGCCCTCTTCGGTTCCTGCGAGAATGTATGAGGCTGTGCCCATCGTACCTCCGACAATAACGGGCTGACCGGCTGATTTAAAATCTTCCGGCAGAAACGGATTATTTCGAGCAAGGGCTCGCGTAGCGCCTTTTCGATGGATATAAAGGGTTCTGGTTTTGCCGTTGACCTGAAATTTTTCAGCTTTGCAGGTGTTATGCGATACATCGTAGAGGGTTGTCAGTTCTGCCTTGGAAAATATTTGCGCAAAAGCTCTGCGGGTAAGCTCGGTAAGAACCTGCCGATTTGCCAGTGCGAAGTTTATTCCGCAATTCATCGCCGCAAGATACTGTTGGCCTATATCGGATTTTATAGGCGCACAGGCAAGTTGTTTGTCGGGCAATGCTATGCCGTGTTTTTTTGCGGCTGTAACCATTTTTGATAGAAAATCGGTGGCTATTTGATGTCCAAGTCCCCTTGAGCCGCAATGTATGCTCACAAGAATGTCGCCTTCTGACAAGCCGAATATATCGGCAGCTTTTTTATCGAAAACTTCCGTGACTTTTTGCACTTCAAGGTAATGGTTTCCAGAGCCAAGAGTTCCCATCTGGTCTTTTTGTCGGTTTTTGGCCTGCTGTGAGACATATTTAGGATCCGCACCAGCCATCCGGCCTTTTTCTTCGGTATGTTCTAAATCCTGCGAAGTTCCGTAACCTTTTTGGACGGCCCAGGCGGCTCCTTCTGTGAGCATACGGTCTGTTTGCGATTGGTCCAGCGTTATTTTTCCGCCTTTGCCAAGCCCTGCCGGTATTGCGGCAAAAAGTGCTTCTGCCAGCTCGCGCTTGTTGACAGCGATGCTGTCTGTTGTCAGGCCGGTTTTGAGTGTTCGCACTCCGCAGGAAATATCGAAACCTACGCCTCCCGCTGAGACAACTCCGCCTTTTTCCGGGTCAAAAGCCGCTACTCCGCCGATTGGAAATCCATAGCCCCAGTGAGCGTCCGGCATAGCGTAAGAGGCTGTTACGATTCCGGGCAGTGTAGCTACATTGACGGCCTGTTGGATAATGTTGTCATCTATGTCTGCGATAATCGACCGGTCGCCGAAGATTATGGCGGGAACTTTCATATCGCCGAAAGGCTCTAATCTCCATTGGCACTTCGCCGACTGTTTAAGTTTCTCTTTAAGCATCGTGTTTTCCTCCCATCTATACATCCACAATACACTGCGCAACCCAGTTTCCGTCGGATTGCTGTTCTACCTTCAGGTCGCCCAAAGTGGCGGCTTTTACTTCGACGCAGGGCTGATGCTTGTCAAAATCAAGCTTCTGACCCCATACATCAGCCTCAAGGTGGTTATTTTCAATATTTACTTCAAATCGACAAAATACCATATCACGAGTCGCCATTTCATAAAGCAGCGTATTAAGCCATTTAACAAAAAGCAATTCTGCGTCCGGCTCCGGGCCACAGCTAATGTGAATTTTCTCTTGTGCTTCTATGGTATCAAGGTCTGCAATTACCGCAGTCAACGCCAGCGCAGACTGCTCGAATGCCTGTGCTTTTGTCTTGCCCAGGCCTCTTATTCCCATATCAGCCGGGTGCGAATAGTGCTGCCAGTATGCTTCTGTCATCTTTAACCCGTTCTTTGAGAGTTTAGTGGAACTATGTTAGGGGCAAAAACTGCCAATTACAATGCGGAATTTCCTGATTTAGCATAAGTTTAAGGAGGCAGGGGTGAAACTTACCGACAAAGCCATTTTCAGTTTATTGCCAACGAGCACTCTTATCTTCGCAGATATGATAATTTTTCCGGCAGCGGGATGTTGTTACCGGTGCTGTCTTCGCCGTAACCGTTTACGGCCAGCAAACGAATGTCCTCGAGCACCCTTTTGTCGCCAATGAATTTTACTTTTATATCGCTTTCTACATCAATTTTCCCCGTAGCCAGCAATTTTGTTATCGCAGATGTCACCTTTTCAAGCAGCGTAATCTCGTTTGGTGAAGGTTCCTCAGGTAATTGCAGATGCTGCTCGTATATGACTATCTTTTTGCGCTCAGCAAGTGTCATAATTACTTTTCTTAATACCGAATCAAAATCTTCGCCGTGCTCATCCTGACATAAAGACAGATTGCCGATTTCCGCAGTCAAAGATCTTCTTTTTTCAGCGTTAATTTTTTCGTTGGCACGGAACAGCTCCAGCGCCGAGCCTGCATCATATTCATCATCATCAATGACCATTTTCACTTTACTGCCGTAATGCTGCACGAGTTTTGAAATCAGCGTTGAAGGCCTTACATGAAATCCTCGGTAGCAAGGCGCATGAACTTCAACCTGACCCACTTCGGCATATCGCTTTAGCATTTCCTGAGCAAGTTTCTGGCCTGAGTTGATGTATTTGCTTGCGTATGCCAGTGAATAATCCATGAGCATAGCCAGTAGAACATCCGCACTGACGGGTAATTCTATATTTGACCTTCGACGCTTTATATGTCTTTCATAAAAATGCGAAAAGTCAACAGCAGTTTTTAACAGATGCAACACTATACTTATATGTCCTCGTAAAATCGGAAGGTCTTCATCCATATCCTCTGTCTCGGTTCCTGATACATAAGTATCATAGGTTGACTGAAGATTATGAAACCGCAGCTCCAGAGCGCGCAGAGATTCTTCGCTGACAGGGTCGGGCAAGTATGCGGGATATTCTTCCGGTCTGGCTCTGCCGGCAGCATGGACGAGTCGGCTTTCGGCGGCAAGGTTTAAAAATGAGGTTGCTAAGAGGGTGACAGTTTTTGAGACAGTTTCGATCTTTCTGCGAGCGTGGTCGTGAGCCAGTTGGCCTGGTGGAAATTCTTCCGTATAGTATTTTTTGTCGAGCCGCTTATCCGGCATTTCAAGACCAAGCTGTTTCGACTTTTCAAGGAAAAACTTACAAGACCGAAGTATTACATCCCCTGTAAAAAGCATGGTCTGCTCGGTCGCCTTTTTGACTTCGTTTTCACTTTCGTGCAGTCTGTAGCTAGGCAGAACATGCTGTATATGAAGCAGCTCATAGCTGACTTCCGAAAAGTTTTTTATCGTTGCTACCAGTGAGCGAAAAGGTCGCCAAAGCTTGTTGTTTCTGGCTCCGTATGCGTCCAGGATTTCTTCAAGCTGCATCGAATGCGCCAGAAGTTCTCCAAGCAAAGGTCGGCTAAGTATTTTTTCAACCGAATCCAGACGCGATATATAATCGGCCATTATCAGCAAAGGTCCGCCGCACTTGCTAACCAGTTTTTTGAATTCCCCATCTACTATACTTATCGCCATCAAATTCCTCTGCTTCGCGGTAATCTTTTACCGAGGTCAGATGCTGTGCGATGGGATTTCGTCCAGCCCTGCCAAGCTATATACTGCTTAAATTATTATCGTCTTAAACTCACCATGGTTCGAGTTAAACCTTTATTATATATAATCAACCAGCAGGAAACAATAACTCAAAGCATCTCCAATGGCAAGACAGAAAAATCAGGCGTCCTGATATTTATAATATACCGATTGCAGCATTTGTGCGGATTATATGGGATATGAGATAGACGCCGCCACAGCATCCTGATGAAACAGAACAATATCTGCTACACCAAGTATATCTACCCAAGACCTACTTACCGATTCTGCGCGAGCTACAAACCTGAGCAGTAACATTATATGAGCATCTTATTGTTGCGGGTGTCTGGGCGGTTTCAAAATGAAAACGCAAACAGCGGCCAGTATCAGTAGTATCGCGGCCCCATAGTAGGAATAGGCAAAAGTTTCATAAACATCGTATATTTTGCCCGCCAGGAAAGCCAGCATAAAACCGCCAACGCCCCATGAGGTGAAAACCAAACCATAATTGACGCCGAAGTTTTTCAGGCCGTAGTAATCTTTGGTGATAGCTGGAAACAGCGAAAGATTAGCTCCGTAGTTTGCGCCTATGCAGGCTGAAATAATAGCAAGCACCCATACATTTGCCAATATGGTGTCTGCATGTGCCTGAGACAGAAGTATGATAAGGAAGGCCTGCAATACAAAATACATAAACAGTGTTGCCTTTCTGCCTATTCTATCACTGAGTCCTCCGGCTATTATTCTACCTGCTCCGTTACCGACAGCCAAAACCGCTACGAGTAGAAATCCCAGTTCGAGCCCTGCCTGTATTTCCACAATAGCGGCCAGTTTTGAGATAATCATCAAGCCCGCCCCTGCCCCGCAGGCATACATAAACCATATAAGGTAAAACTGGTGTGTTTTCAGCATTTCGGAAGGAGTCAGGTTTTGCGGGTCGTGCACAATTTTGGGCTTTAGTGAAATCTCTTCAGCCTTGAATCCCTCCGGCGGGGGCTGCAGTGTGGCCGATAAGCCATGCCAAAGAGGTACAGCGATAGTTTTAACTCCAGCGATGACGGCAAAAAAGCCTATGCCAAGTATCAGCATTGTTTGCTGTATGCCAAACCGCGTAATAAGCCATTCGGTCAGCGGAGCAGCGTAAACCGACGCCAATCCAAAGCCCGAAACCACTATGCCGGCAATTGTACCGGTCTTTGCGGCAGGGAACCACTTCACTGCCGGGGGCGTTGCCGCGGCATAGCCGAAGCCTATTCCGGCACCGCCAAGAATGCCAAAGCCAAGCATAAACACAACAGGGTTTGTGGTAAAGCTTGCAAGCAGGAATCCGAAACCTACAAAAATTCCTCCGATACGGGCAACTATCGACGGGCCGATTTTGTCCTGCATTCTTCCTGCAGGAACCATTACAAGCGCAAATATCAGGCAGGCGAACATATACGGCAAGGACTTGTGTGTTTCCGTCCAGCCCCAATCAGCAGGAATACGGTTGCTTATGACACTCCATGTATAAAGAATACCGAGCGCCAAGTTTATGCCGGCACCGGCGAAAGTAACCGACCATCCATAGTTTTTAATGGTTGTTTTTTCCGAAGAGTCCTTTTCCGCCATTTGCCGCCTTTCTTGAAAGAATAATGGGCGAATGCCAGAAAGCATCCGCCCAGATTAAACTCTATAAGATATTACTCGCCGCGTCCTGCGATGAGCTTTTCAACTACACTTGAGTCAGCGAGCGTCGTAATATCACCCAGATTGCCCGTGTCCTTTTCTGCAATTTTCCTCAGGATACGGCGCATGATCTTGCCGGACCTGGTCTTTGGAAGCGACGGAGCATATTGAATGGCCTCGGGAGCAGCAATTGGACCTATCTCCTTGCGGATGTGCTTGATAAGCTCTTTTTTGAGTTCGTCGCTTTCTTCGACATTCTCATTCAAAGTAACATAGGCATACAGCCCCTGGCCTTTCACTTCGTGCGGGACTGGTGTTACAGCGGCTTCGGCTACCTTGGGATGACTGACCAATGCACTTTCGACCTCCGCGGTTCCGATACGATGGCCTGAAACATTTACAACATCGTCAATCCGACCCATCAGCCAGTAGTCGCCGTCCTGATCGACCCGGCAGCCGTCACCGGTGAAATAAACATTGTCAAACATTGCAAAATAGGTATCAACAAATCGCTCGTGGTCTCCCCACATAGTTCTCATCATACCCGGCCAGGGCTTTCTTATGCAGAGTTTTCCGCCTTCGTTTTTGCCGCAGGGGGTTCCGTCGTCTCTGACTACCACTGGATCAACGCCGAAGAACGGTCTGGAGGCGCTTCCAGGTTTCAGGGTCATTGCGCCCGGCAGCGGGGTAATCATAAATCCGCCGGTTTCGGTCTGCCACCAGGTATCAACTATTGGGCAACGCTTGCGTCCGACCTTTTCATAATACCACATCCAGGCTTCGGGATTGATAGGTTCGCCGACCGAACCAAGAATGCGCAGCGTGTCGAGTTTGTATTTCATTACCCACTCATCGCCAAGCCTCATCAGTGCGCGGATAGCTGTGGGGGCGGTGTAAAACGCGGTTACGCCGAATTTATCACAGATTTGCCAGAATCGTCCGGCATCGGGATATGTCGGCACACCCTCAAACATCAGACTGGTGGCGCCGTTTGCCAGCGGACCATATACAATATAACTATGCCCTGTAACCCAGCCGATATCGGCGGTGCACCAGTAAACATCATCGTCATGGATGTTAAAGACCAACTTATGGCTTAATGATGTATGCAGCAGATAGCCGCCAGTGGTGTGAACAACGCCTTTTGGTTTTCCGGTTGATCCGGAAGTGTAGAGGATGAAAAGTTCGTCCTCGGCGTTCATCTTTTCCGCCGGACAATCTTCGGAAGCTTTTGCCATTTCATCATGATACCAGGTGTCGCGTCCTTCCTGCATTTCACAGGGTTCGTCGTTTACCTTGCTGACAATAACTGATTCGATGGTCGGGCAGCTCTGGAGCGCTTCATCCGAAATCGCTTTGAGCGGTATGTGCTTTCCTGCCCGCAATGATACATTGGAAGTAATCAGCATTTTGCAGTCAGAGTCGTTGACCCGTCCTTTAATGGCGTCGGCGCTGAAACCGCCGAAAATAATCGAATGTATGGCGCCGATGCGTGTGCAGGCAAGCATTACAATCGCCAGCTCAGGAACCATCGGCATATAAATAGCAACCCTGTCGCCTTTTTGGATGCCTTTTGATTTGAGAACATTCGCGAACTTGCAAACCTCTTTGTGCAGTTCTTTATAAGTGAATTTCTTTACGGCATTTTCATCTTCACCCTGCCAGATGATTGCGGTTTTGTTCTCAACCGGCGTTCCGAGATGCCGATCGAGGCAGTTATATGAAACATTAAGCTCGCCATCTTCGAACCAGGTGTGTTCGATTTTACGGGCCTGAGTGTCCCAGTTATATTGCAGGGTTTTGGTAGGTTCTTTAAACCAGTCAAGTGTTTTGGCCTGCTCGAGCCAGAAATTGTCGGGGTCGTTAACAGAGCTGTCCCACATTTGCTGGTATTGCTCCATTGAATTAACCCAAGCGTTTTTCTGGATTTCCGCAGGTGGTGGAAATTTCCTGGATTCGGACATCAGTGATTCCATATCCTTTGTTTGTTCTGTCATTGCCTCATCCTTTCAAAATTAAGGTTGTTTTGAAATACTGGTTGGTATTATAAAATACTTTTGACAAAAGTGATTTTGCCCAGTTTAAGTATTACCGTAATCAAACGGTGAGGAATTGCAACAAAAAAATCAAAAAAAATGAAACAGACGGGTATTTCTGTGACTATTAAAATATAAAATATTCTTAACACAAGCTAAACTGGTTGGCATGAAAAATTCAGACAAATATAGGCATCTTTTGAAGATTATCAAAGGTTACGGCTCGGTTGTGGTCTCGTATTCAGGTGGAGTGGACAGCACATTTCTGTTGCGGGCGGCAGTCGAAGCGTTGGGTTCAGATAGCGTGCTTGGATGTATCGCAGCCGGACCTACCCTGCCTAAGAGCCAGTATGAAAGTGCGATCCGCATTGCTCGCAAAATGGCAGTGAATGTGCGGCGAGTCGAAACGGAGGAGTTCGAGGATGAGGCCTTTACGGCAAATGACGCAGCGCGGTGTTTCTACTGCAAATCGCATCTATTGAAGGCTCTTAATGAGATTGCCAGAGAACAAGGCTACAATGCGGTGCTGGTCGGCAGTAATGTTGACGATAAAAGCGATTACAGACCGGGGCACAGGGCCATCGCGAAATATCGAGCACAGACGCCGCTGATCGAGGCCGGTTTTACCAAAGACGATATCCGGGCAATGAGCAGGCAGCTTGGCCTTGAGACAGCGGATATTCCCGCATCTCCATGCCTGGCCTCACGAGTCGGCTACGGCCTGCGGCTTACGGATGAAAGACTTGCACAAGTCGAAAAGGCTGAGGATATTCTGCGAGAACACGGTTTTACAGAGTTTCGTGTTCGCCACCACGGCGAGCTTGCGCGAATTGAACTGAAGCAGGAGGAAATAGCCAAAGCTGTGCATACGGAGTTCCGCCGGTTAATCGTTGAGAGGCTGAAAGAGCTTGGCTTTAAATATGTATCGCTGGATTTGGAAGGTTTTCGCAGCGGAGCTATGAACGAAACACTTAGTGAGCAGGAGAAAAAACGGAATCTTTGATTTTCTCCGGCGCTGTCAGGTGAATTTACGAAATTCGGCAATGAGTCTTTCGGTCAGGCTGCCGGGCCTGCCGCCGCTGATTTCGGTGCCGTCAAAACGGACAACCGGCACAATATCTTTGGTCGTTACCCCGATGAAAAGCTCGTCGGCGCTGCGTGCGTCATTCGGCGTTATTGATTTTTCTATCACCTCAAGGCATATATTTGAGGCGGCTTTGAGTACGAATTTTCGTGTAATCGAGGGCAGAACTCTGCCGGAAAGCGCAGTTGTGTAAAGCTTTTGATCTATTATTGCGAAAAACGCCGAAGCCGCTCCTTCGGTGATTAGACCCTGCTCATCAACAAATATCGCCTCATCGCAGCCTTTTTCTGCGGCATCCTGACGAGCCAGAACATTGGCCAGCAGATTGAGCGACTTTATATCACAGCGTTTCCATCGCCAGTCAGGATGCGTTGAAACGGAGATACCAGCTTCTTTGGCCGCGCTGGCGTCCGGCACAGTGTCAACTGTCAAAAAGAAGTTAGGTTTCATATCGTCTGTGAAAGTATGGTCTCGCGGCCCTGAGCCTCGCGTTATATGAAAGTAAATTTTAGCGTCAGGGATCTGAGCCTGCTCGAAAGCACGCATTACCCTGCTGCGAACAAGCTCTATAGCGACATTTTTTATTCGGACAGCGGCCAGACTATTGGCAAACCGCTGCAAATGGTCATCGAAGGCGAATATTTTGCCTCGGTAGCTTCGTATAACCTCGTAAACACCATCGCCAAAAAAAACTCCTCGATCCAGGAGGGCCGGATGCAATTCATCCGGCGAGACAATATCATCATCTATCATAGCAATTCGCATATTTGTTCTCCTTGCGGCCAATATCGGCTGGAAAAGACAAATCGGTTGAAAAAACGGCGGCCTGCAAAAATAATGAATAATTTGCTTTACAGGCACGAAATTTTCTCTATACTATAAGGTTTTTCCGAACTGTGCCAATAATAATAAGGAGCATCCGTTATGTATGCAGTAATAGAACAAGGCGGCAAACAATATAAAGTAAGTCAGGGCGATGTTTTGAATGTCGAGTTGGCCGATGTCGCACCCGATGCCAAAACAATGGAAATAGATAAGGTGCTGATGGTCGCTGACGGCGATGATATTAAGGTCGGCAGCCCATATGTCGAAGGCGCAAAAATCACCGCTTCCTTTGCCGAAAACGCAGAAGAGGCTGTAGTTAAAGGCCAGAAGCTATATCCGATGCATTTTCGCAGGCGAAAGAACAGCCGTCGGCGCATCGGACATCGACAAAAATACCTGCAAATCACGATTGACAAAATTGAGGCCTGAGCCGCATTAGCTCAGACAGCTTTTCTTATGATATTTTCGGCCCGGATTCGCCATGCGTCCGGGCCTTTTTCTTTATAATAGCTAAATGATTCGGCGCCGGCCAGGTCTTTGAGTATTTGCCCGCGTGTTGCACAATCCGATACATTCGCAATCAGACAGCGTCTCAAGTCTTCCAGAGCATCCAGAAATTCACCGTGCTGCTCTGTGAAAATTTCCTCGAGCATAGCACGGATTCGCCCTGCATATGCCGGACATTTACCCTGGGTGCTTATAGAGATTTCGAGGCTGCCTCGTTTGATTACGGCAGGGACAAAAAAATCGCAAAGCTCAGGCACATCAACAACATTGCATAGTATTCCAAGCTCTCTGCAATGCTCGAACACCATCTCATTAGTCCGGCGGTCGTCAGTGGCGGCAATAGCCAAAGTGGCGCCGGTCAGGGCATCGCGATAATACTGAGCCTGTATCAGTTCTACATTGCCGTTTTTAGCAACCTCTTTGATATGGTCGCTGATATTCGCTGATAAAACGGTGGCGGCGGCTCCGGCATCGAGAATGGTCTGGAGTTTACGAGCGGCAACTTCACCACCGCCGATTATAACGACCCGCCTGCCGGTCAGTTCCAGTGATATAGGGTATTTCGCCATCGCCGGATTTTAATGATATTTTTTACAAACAGGCAAGGGCAAACTACAGTTCAACGGAAATTTATTCATATTCAAACTGCCAGCCCCCTTAAAGTTCCTCGAAAAAGCCTACCGGTCAGTGGAATTGAAAGCACTCTGTCATAAAATCAGGCTGAAAAAGCATATGAACAGAAAGCAGCTCATCCAACCTCATTACAGCAGTAAAAAAATAACATTTAGATTAGCACAAGCGGCAGCTTTGGTGTAAGATACCGAATTTAACTGAGAATTAAACTTACACAATGAATAGCCCAGCGATAGAACTTTTAACACCATTAAGCCAAGATGTTATCGGCAGGATTAAAGCCGGCGACAAGGTATTGATCAGTGGGGCCATCTACACTGCCCGGGATATGGCTCATAAGCGGCTGTGCCGGGCGATTAGCGATGGCCGGGACTTGCCGATTGAACTGGAAAGCGGTTTGATCTATTATGTCGGTCCTACACCGGCCAGGCCGGACAAGATAATCGGAGCGGCAGGGCCTACGACATCTTCGAGGATGGACTCTTTTACGCCGATGTTGCTTGAACACGGCTTGCGGGCGACGATGGGAAAAGGCTATCGAGACAAGTCAGTTCGAGGTGCATTGAAGCATTACGGGGCAGTGCATCTGGCCGCAATAGGCGGCGCGGGCGCATTGCTAAGCAAACACATAACAGCCTCTGAGATAATCGCCTATGAAGACCTCGGCACCGAGGCAATAAGAAAACTCACAGTGATAGATTTCCCAGCGGTCGTGGCTTATGATTCGCATGGCGGAAGTGTTTATCCATACGATATGCAGGATGAGCCGGGCAATTATAATGAGGATAAAGCTAAATGAAAACAGCGCTGGTAGGACTGATGCAGTCCGGCACAAGTACCTTATTTTCAGCAATCAGCGGCAAGAAAATCTCGCCAACGGGCGCTGTTGCGATAGAAGAAGCTATTGTGCCTGTGCCGGATGAGCGGCTTGACTGGCTGGCGGGTATTTACAAACCCAAAAAGGTTGTCCGTGCGACGATGGACTGTCTCGATGTGCCGGGATTCAATTTCGCCGATGAGAGCGGCAGAGCGGCGGCTCGGCGACTGATTGAACGCATCCGCACGGTTGATATGCTGGTGCTTGTGGTGCGGGCGTTTGAAAACAAGTCAGTACCGCCCTACCGAGGCGAGGTTGATGCGGCCAGGGATTTTGAGGAATTGCGTACTGAATTTCTGCTCAGCGACCTTGAGCTTATCACAACCAGGATAGAGCGTCTGGAAAAACAGGTCAGAAAACCCAGCAAAACGCAGGTACAGGACAAGGCAGAGCTTGAGCTTCAGAAAAAACTCCAAGCGACAATCGAGGCGGAAAAACCGTTAAGCTCGGCCATCGAAACGCAGGCTGAGGAGAAACTTATACGCTCGCTTAATTTTCTTACTCTTAAGCCTATGCTCGTAGTCGTCAATGTGGATGAAAACCAGCTCGCCGAAGATATGGCTGATAAGATAGGCTCATCAGCTGATTGTATCTCGCTGTCGGCACAGCTTGAGTATGAGCTTTCACAACTGGACGATGAAAGTCGTGCCGAATTTATGGCGGACCTGGGCATCAAAGAGCCTGCCAAAAATAAGTTTATAGAAAGCTGCTATTCAACTCTGGGGCTTATAAGCTTTCTTACCGTCGGCTCGGATGAAGTTCGGGCATGGTGCATTGAAAAAGGCACAACAGCCCATAACGCCGCGGGCAAGGTGCATTCGGATATAAAAAGAGGATTTATTCGGGCGGAAACTTTTTCATACGCCGACCTGCACGAACACGGCAGCGAAAAAGCACTCAAAGAAGCTGGAAAAATACGACTCGAAGGTAAAGACTATATCGTTAAGGATGGTGACATTATCAACTTCCGGTTTAATGTTTGAGCTATGAAAAGAGCGGCGGTAATAAGCATCGGCGAGGAAATCGTCAACGGATGGCGTATAGACACCAATTCAGTCTATATGAGCAGTCGGCTTTTTATGATGGGCCTTGAAGTGGCAGTGAAGCTGACCTGCGGGGATGATCGTCGGCGAATAGCAGAATCAATCGAAACGGCCTGTCGAACAGCGGATATAGTCCTGATAACCGGCGGACTTGGTCCTACGGCGGACGACCTTACCCGTCAGGCTATGGCTGATTTTCTTGGCGTTGAGTTAGTTATCCAAACTGATTTGCTGGAACAGTTAGAAGCGTTCTTTGTCAAAAGAGGCATAGAGATGCCGCGGGCAAACAAAATTCAGGCTTGTCTGCCTGACGGAGCTAAGGCCATCGTTAATAAAATTGGCACGGCTCCAGGTATCAGAGCCCGGAAGGACAATAAAATAATATTCGCACTGCCGGGTGTGCCGGCAGAAATGCACCAGATGCTCGATGAAATAATCTGGCCTGAAATTGAGAAAACAGCCGCTCAGGCACCGAGAGTAATGTCCGCCAGAAAGCTCAAATGTTTTGGAGCCGGTGAGTCTTCCATAGCCCAAATCCTTGGCGAGATTCTAGCAAGGGGCAAAAATCCGCTGGTTAATATAACCGCATCAGGCGGTGTCATAACGCTTTATATTATAGCTTCGGCAGATAACAAATCCGATGCTGATTTACTGGCTGACAGGCATAAAACGCTGATCCTTGAAAAGCTCGGCGATTTGGTGTACGGCTGTGATGAACAGACACTTGCCGAAGTAGTTGGACAAAAGCTGGCAGATACAGGTAAAACGCTTGCCTTAGCGGAATCCTGCACAGGCGGGCTGATTTCTAAAATGATTACCGATGTGCCCGGCTCAAGCCGATACTTTAATCGAGGATGGGTTACATACAGCAATGAAGCCAAAATCGCTGAGCTGGGTGTGGACAAAGAGTTGTTGCGAAAATATGGAGCCGTGAGTGAACAGGTCGCTTGCGCTATGGCAAAATGCGCTCGAGCCAGATCCGGCGCTGACTGGGCTGTTTCGGTAACTGGAATAGCGGGCCCGAGCGGCGGCAGTGAACAAAAACCGGTGGGGCTGGTATATATCAGTATCGATTCGGACTTGGCCAGTGTTACGAAGAACTTTGTATTTCCCCATAAACGACAGTTGGTTCGCCAAAGAACAGCAATGACGGCGTTAAATATGCTAAGGATGAAATTATCACATTGACGGGAGAACTTGAAAAGGCTATAATATTGTTTGCCCAAATTAACATTATAGCGAGAAAAAATGGCTAAAAAACGACGAAAACTTGGTGAAATCTTATTCAAGGCCGGCATCTTGAAAAAAGGGCCTCTCATCGATGCCATCAAAGTCGGCAAAAACGAAAATAAGAAACTCGGACAGGTCCTTATCGAACGCGGTCTGATAGATGAAGACACCCTTACAAAGGCTCTGGCTAAGCAGTATGGAATGAAATATATCAACCTCGGCAAACATCCGCCGCCGCCCGAGGCTATGTCGCTTATTTCAATGGATCTTATAAGAGAGAATAAAGTCGTGCCTCTGGGCAAGGAAAACGGACGCCTTCAGGTTGCGATAACCGACCCGGAGGATCTCGAGACGCTGGATAATCTAAGATTCCGACTTAATGCCGAGTTGGATTTTTCACTGGCAAGCCCCAAAAGAGTAGATGAATTTTTAGAAGAAAGCGCCGGGGCGGACATTCAGACAACCGAAGAAGAGGAGAAACTTCAGGAGGAGCGTGAAAGGCTACGGCACAGTATTGACGCCACAGCCAGCGAACTGGCTGAATCAGGCCATGACATTCGTGCTGAGGCTCTGCGGGCAGAAGCTGCCGGAGCAACAGATGACGGCCCTATTGTCAGGCTGGCTAATCTTATTATAGACAATGCCTACCACATGCGCGCATCGGATATTCATATCGAACCTATGGCCGACAGAGTAAGGATACGGTACCGAGTCGATGGTGTTTGCTTGGAAAAAGATAATATACCGAAGAATATGCAGGCCCAGCTTGTTACCCGTTTTAAAATCCTCTCGGGTATGGATATCGCCGAAAAACGGCTTCCTCAGGACGGAAGAATCAAGCGGACTATTGATAACCAGGATATTGATTTTCGTGTATCGTCCTTGCCGGGTTACCACGGCCCAAGTGTTGTACTTCGTATTTTGCGCCCGGACGCGGTAAATATCGGTATCGAGGCGCTGGGCTTTGAGCCGGAGGACAATCAACGATTTCAGAAGATAATTAAAAGACCTAACGGGATTTTTCTCGTTACCGGCCCGACCGGAAGCGGTAAAACAACCACTCTTTACGGTGCTCTTCAGACACTTAATACACCAAATCGAAAGATAATAACCGCTGAAGATCCGGTTGAATACAATTTCGCCGGTATGAATCAGTGTCAGGTGCGTTCTGAGATCGGCCTTAGTTTTTCTAATATTTTGAGATCGATGCTCCGTCAGGCTCCGAATGTTATTCTTGTCGGAGAAATTCGTGACGGAGAGGTAGCTGATATAGCCATTCAGGCTGCTCTTACAGGCCACCTCGTTTTTAGTACACTTCATACTAACGATGCTCCCAGTGCTATTACCCGTCTTATTGACATGGGCGTTAAGCCGTTTTTGGCGGCCAGTTCTGTTCAGGCCATTATGGCCCAGAGGCTTATAAGGCTTATTTGTGATAATTGTAAGGAGGAGGATAAAAACCCTGATCCCCATGACCTTAGAGTGCTTGATATAACTCCCGATGACCTTGAGGGAAAGACTCTTTACAAAGGCAGAGGCTGCAGTAGATGTGAAGGAACAGGGTTCAAAGGACGAAGCGGTATCTTCGAAATGTTCGAACTCAACAGCGAAGTGCGCGAGCTGGCCTTTGCAAAAGCCCCCACCAGTGAGATTCGCAAAGCAGCTATCGCCGGTGGGATGAAAACGCTTATGGAAGACGGGAAAATAAAAGTTTTCCGAGGCAAGACCGCCGCCGGTGAGGTAGCTAAAGTGGCGCAAAAAGAGGGTGTTCTTTTGGACTAATTTAATTAATTTACAGAGGCATTGACTTATGGCAACAGTAAATATGGACCGCTTATTGCAGGCCTGTATAACGCAGGATGCTTCGGATATTCACCTTACGGTGGGCAGACCGCCGGTATTTCGTCTTGACGGCAGAATCCGGTCTCTGGAGACAAAGGTTCTTGAGCCTGACGATACAACTTCACTTATGAAAAGTATCACCCCCGACAGATGTCAGCAGGAACTTCAGGAAGAAGGCGGCACGGACTTTGGTTTTGCTTTCGGAGATCAGGGGCGATTTCGTGTGGCGGTGTTCAAACAAAAAGGCAGCATCGCTATGGTTCTTCGCCTGATTCCAAGCAAAATTATGAGCCTTGATGAGATAGGCCTGCCGAAGATATGCGCGGCTCTATGCCGCAGACCCAGGGGTATGTTTCTTGTTACCGGCCCAACCGGAAGCGGCAAAACGACGACTTTGGCCGCTATGATAAACTACATCAACGAAACGCTGGATCACCATATCATAACAATGGAAGATCCGATTGAATATTATCACAACCATAAAAAATCCGTTGTAAATCAGCGCGAAGTTGGCGTTGATGTACCCAGTTTTGCCGAGGCACTGCGGCGAGTCCTTCGACAGGACCCCGATGCAATTCTGGTCGGCGAGCTTCGTGACCTTGAAACAATCGAATCGGCCATCCGGGCGGCTGAAACGGGACACCTTGTTTTCAGTACACTTCACACCACCAGCGCTTCGGGTACGGTAACGCGTATTATTGATGTGTTTCCACCTAACCAGCAAGAACAGATACGAACGCAGCTAAGCACAAATCTTATTGCCGTGCTAAGCCAGGCGCTATGTCCGAGGGCGTCAGGAAAAGGCCGAGTTGCTGCATACGAATTTATGGTCGTAACACCCGCTATTGGGAACCTGATTCGTGAAAATAAAGCCTATCGTATCGACTCGAGCATTCAGACCGGAAAAAAGCTGGGCATGCAGCTTCTTGATGATCATTTGTGGCAGCTCTATGATACTGAGATGATCACAATGGACGAAATGCTGGATAAAGCTCGAAATCCCGGTTATTTGCAGGACAAGGCTATGAACAAAGACGGCAAAGCCAAACGCAAAGCCGGCGGCGAAGACGAAGAAGTACGAGAAATTCTCCGCACATAGAATATACCGGTCAAGTATATATAATTAACAGCATGAACAAAGCCTGTTAATAAGGTAAATATTGCAAAATTGCTTTTTAAGTTGGATAAAGTGTACTCTATTGCAGTCCTAGTAACCAAGTGTCTGTTTTATAATTTGTTTGCATTTAGCTACTTAGTGTCATATACTACTATTAAGGCCTGAATGATTGAGAGGTGCAGCACAGCATGGGAAAGATAAGAACAATCAAAGAATTGCCTCCTATAGGGCAGCTTAGGGGAAGAACTCTGGGCAGGATTCTGACCAAAATGGGCGCCCTGACACGCAACAAAGTGCATGAATGCCTACAAATACAGAAAGAAAAAGGCGGAGGCACAAAGATAGGTCAAGTCTTTATTGAACAGGGCTTTATCAATGACCGACAGCTGAATATCGCCCTGGCAGCCCAGCGAGGAATGGAATATGTTGATTTGACTGATACCAATATCTCCGCTGAGGTTATTGAAACGGTTCCTGCACAGATGGCCAATGCTTATAGAATCGTTCCCGTGGAGTACGACAAATCGCAAAACAAACTTACAGTCGTGCTTGATAATTCAAATAATTTCCGAGCTGTGGACGATTTAAGCACCCTCACAGGCTATAATGTATCAGCGAAAATAACCGATCCTGATATCCTCGAAGAAACGCTTAAAAAATACTACGCCGAGGAAGATGAGGACCAATCGGTAAACGAGCTTGTCAGTGAGATGCAGGATGACGATTTTCTGGCAGGCTTTGAAGGGCGCGACCAGAGTATAGACCTTGATGAGTTGCAGGAGCTTTCTGAATCAAACCCTGTAAAAAAACTGCTCAACCTCGTGCTGCTTCAGGCAATTCGCGACAAAGCCTCGGATATTCACTTCGAG
>PWDX01000009.1 GCA_003553245.1 Phycisphaerae bacterium | reverse complement strand
TTAGTTCATACCGCCCAACAAGATGGGCGGCATCTACAAATTCCCGTATCTGGCGTAAATAGTCTGCCATATAGTAAAAACCGCCTAACTTCGTGAAAACCTCTTTGCCATTGCCACCACAAACAGCGCCACCAGCAACGCACCCGATACCGCTTCTATCATCGCAACCTGCCGGTAGATAGTATCCGCTGTAGGATAGAGGTCGCCGTAGCCCAGAGTTGTAAAAGTGATGGTGCTGAAATATAAACCCTGCAAAAAAGAGCCCCCCTGAGGCTGGCCGTGTAAGGAAAGCGCGCCGTCGGCTGAAAAAATTAATCCGCAGATTAGTATTATGAGCAGACTGAATGTCAATATTCGTATAGGTCTTTCACCATAGCCGAAAAGCCACTTTCCAAATGCCACTTCCGGCAGCAGACGAACTCCGCCGACAACTCGCAGCGCTTTGTCTTTCCAACCCAGCGAATCGAAGTTATCGCCCAGGAATTTCTGCCTGAGTCTGGCACAGCGTTCTCTATAGAAGCTCTCTCCTGCCATCTGATAATAGCCGGCGTCGCTTGCCGATTGTTTGACAAATCGCCAGAAACTTTCATCATCGCCATATTTGCCTCTTGCAAAGCAGATGTTAGAGTGTTCGGGGACTGAGCGGCTTGAGGAATATACGCCCGCGAAATTCGTCGGCCCGAGAAAGACCACATCGGAGAGGTTAGCTCCTCTGACGAAATGCGTATTTGTGAAATTTGCCGGGCCGTGATATATCGATTCGCCAAGCAGACAATAGCCGTTAAAAGCCGCGGTGCGGAATTTCGCCTCAGCGTGGAAGACGGCCTTTCTAAATGTCGCCACTCCGTCAAATGCGCACCCGTCAAAACCAGCATCGCCCCGAAAGACCGCGTTGCGGAAACGGCTCTGTCCTCTGAAAATCGACCGGTTGAAAATCACATTGACCTTGAATTCGACCGAAATGCTCTCCGGCTGCGACCAGGGCCCGGAAAAGACAACATTGTCCTCGAAAGTGCACCGATCGAAAACTATATACTGCGGCAGAGTTAGCCTCGTGCAATCGCCGTCGCGTCGAATATCCAGGTTGCTGGTGTCGAATTTCTCCTCCGGTTCGAGGAAGCGATTAATATCCAGCACGCCGGTAACGGTGCAAAGCGAAAGTTTTATTTCTTCACCGTCGGCGATGGCCTGCATTAACTGACTTGCTGATATTTTCTGTTTTTCGACTTCAAAGGCCACTAATCCCAACTCCAATCACACGGTAGCAAATATTTCTTTCAGCCGTAGTTATATTATCGGCAAACGCTCAAACTGACAAGAGCTTTGATTTGGGTTTCCCCGCAGACTCCCGGCTAAGCCGCATATTGTCTAGTTTCACAAAATCAAATAGCTTTAATCAAACAAAGGCCGGACAAAATATCCCGCTAAACATCCTTGCCCGCGCCAAATTCCCTGCCCCGGCTCGAAAATCAGGGTATTTGGCTAAACGAATTATAATTTTTGGCCGATTTAATATAGCAGCCTTACATTGACATCAAAGGCGCTAAACGAGTATAATTAACAGTAAACCAACCCGTTTTTTGAAAAGGTGGCCAAATGGACTCCTATGGAAAAAGCCCGATTGCTAAATTCAAATGGTATTTTATCGTAATATATATCGCTATCGCACTCCTGATTGCGCTGGCAATGTTCACCGCTATATTTGACCGGGCGGAAAATTTACAGCATATACTCTGGTTAGTCGGCGCGCTTATTGTCTTGGTGGCGGCGTTGGTTATTCTGGCAAAAGTCATAAAAATGACGGAAGTGCTCCAGAGCAATGACAGAAAGCTCGAACAGTTAATCTCATCGCTAGAAAAAACAAGATCGACATTAATCCAGTTGAACAACTCCTCACATCTGAGTGAAACAGCTAAATCCATAGCATTTCGTGAAACAGACCAGCAGACTCTGCGTGAAGCTGTTTACGACAAGCTCCATCAGGAGGACTTTGAAACAACCAGCCAAATCATTGCGGAAATCGCGACATACCCGCAATACCAAAAACTCGCAGAGCAATTAAGAGCCGAAGCTGAGACCTATAAGAACTCTTCAGAAAAAGAACGGATTGACCGCGTAATAAAGCATATCGAAGGCCTTCTCGAAAAACACGACTGGGCTCGAGCTTCGGCACAGATAGAAAAACTTGCCCAAACCTCTGCTGATGAGAATTTAATAATGCAGATGAGACAAAAGGTTGTCGATAAAAAACAGCAGCGAAAAAGAGTATTGCTCAACGCTTGGGACGAAGCGGTTAAGCGTCAGGCAACCGACCGTTCGCTGGAGATACTCAAAGACCTCGATCAATACCTGACGCCAAATGAAGGCCTGGCGCTTCAGGAAGCAGCAAGGGATGTATTCAGAAACAAACTGCATAACCTTGGCGTGCAATTCGCACTGGCAGTTTCAGCAAAGGAATGGAAAAAAGCCTTGAAAATCGGAGAGGAAATAACAGAGGAGTTTCCCAATTCAAAAATGGCTGCTGAAATAAGAGAAACCCGGCCCAAACTCGAACAAAAAGCCATCAAGCCCAATCAATAGCGCCGCAAATTCTTGATGAGCATAAAAAAAGTGACGCATTGGAAAAGCGTCACTTTGATTTGGCAGAAATTATATTCCGCTACCGAAAATCAAACAGCGATTGTGTTTTAACCATCGTAAGCTGTTCCGGATAGGCGGTAAAAGTATGCACATGAAGTTCTTTGCGCCTGGCCTCGAAATCAACATAGCAAAACGGCTCAGGACCCCTGTCTTCGCTGGGCGGAAACTTTACGAAAATGCCGCGATTTTTTGCGAACCGTTCCAGATCAACATGGCTTTGCCTGTAAAGATTTTCGCTCATCTTTTCAACCTGGAAATCAGTCATATAACTTAGCCCGCGCCGCAAAGTACATTTGTGAGTTTTGGGTCCGGTAAACTGAAAACGCTCCACCAGACCGCGCTGAGGAAGCAACTGCCCAGGAGCGCTTACAACTTCGCTAAGACAAGCATCATCCTGCCCGAAAACGCTGATGACATGGCTGCAGCCGGTGATCCATATCTGCACTTCATAGTTCTCGGTGCGAACATGCCGATTAGCATAAATAACGAACAGCTCCGGGTGGATAGGCCTCTGAAAAAGACTAAACATCAGCTCGCCAATCGCTACATTACTTCTCGGTGATTCCATTTTTATCTCCCATTAAACGGTGATGATATTGACTTCAAGTGTCATTATACAAAATCTCATATCACCGATTCAACCCCCTCTACCAGTATTAATAAGGCCGCCATAGACGCTTATAGGACTATTATTTTGCAAGCTTATATTTGACAAAACATTACCTGCCGCTGTTTTTAGCAAAAAAAAATTGAAAAAATCATTTATGCTGATTTTTTTATCCCGTGAAAATATAAGCATTCAGCAGCGTGGCGATTATGTTATGAAAGGCGTGCGTCCCGGCCGTAATTCCGAAGCCGCGAATAGCGAAAAGCACAGCGAAATATATTCCCGCAACTGTACGAAAACCAAACGCCAGCCAGTTAAAAGGCTCGGCCTCTACAATATATCCGCCTCGAATATAAACATGATGATGTGCGCTGAAAAGAGCCGCCGCTATCGCTACAGCCAATATCACAGAATACTGCTTGCTGAAGCGACATATATCCTGCAATATCAACATTAAAACACAAATAAGAATAAGCCGAAAAACAAGCTCCTCGTATATTCCCGCTCCAATACCGGTTACAATATCAGCCAGAACATTAATCCCCGTGGCGGCCTCCACTGCCGAACAAATCCATATACCCGCCTGCTCCAAAGCATTTGCCGCAGGCTGAGCGGCGAGTGTGTTTACAGCCAGGCTTAACACAATCAACGGCACAGCCAGCAGTGCTGACTCGACAAGCATCGCCCCTACAAGCGAGGCGCGAACATTCCAGTTTTTGCGCGAGGCTACCTGTAGAAAAAGTAATATAACAACCACCACAAGAGGCGGCAAAGCCCAGGATAGCTTTCCTGTAAAACCTAACTGCTCCAGTGCTTCCTGCAACCATACAAATGCTACAACGCGAACCTGGCTCTGGCGAAGAGCATCGGTGTTCAGCAGAATTGTTCCTATCTCATAAAATACAAGAAAGGGCAGCAGAAACACCAGAGCGTAAACAGGCCTGCTGCTGCGCTCAAGGTATGAACCAGGCTCAAAATTAAAAAGCTGGCTTACCTGGCTGATATCGTTTTTAACAGATGCCCCCACAGGCAACACCCTTACACTTACTCTTTGTCTTGGTCAAGATAGAAACCGGCTGAAAAAGTCTAAACAAATTCACGCAAAATTACAATATCCTCTTGATTTAATTTAAGCATTCTACGATATCTATCAAGTGCAGGTTGTTATGTGACGAACCAATGGGTTTTTCAGCGCGTACCAAAAGCAATAAAATTTTTCAGTAAGGATTGAGCAATGATAAAGAAATTAGTCAATAGCAGCCTCGGCGCTCATGGGCGTTATATACACGGCGCCGTTTGCGGTAGGATGGGCTGGTGCAGGCCCACCGCCGTTGATATTCAACACGGCTGGAGGAAAGAATGGGTAAATGTTGTTGAAGTCGATCTGAAAATCGACGGCTTGCCGGCAGAGTTTAAAGGCAAACGAATAGTGCAGATAAGTGATTTGCATTGCAGCAGGACAGTCAGTATTCGTTACCTGCGACATTGCGTAGAGCGTATCAACCGACTTAATGCTGACATCGTTGTGCTTACCGGTGATTATATAACCTTCGATGTATATGGTCGCTATCGACAGAAAGTTGTTGAGCTGATCAGCCGTATTCGCGGCAGGCTCGGTGTTTTTGCGTGTCTCGGTAA
>PWDX01000046.1 GCA_003553245.1 Phycisphaerae bacterium | reverse complement strand
TTTATTCGGTACGATTCCAGAGCGGCAGTTTCTTTCGACACAGCCACAGAGAAGTCTGCGCCACTGATAACGAAACGATCAGCTTCTTCTGTGAGTTCCAGTGAGGACATAAGCTTAGTGTCCGCATACTCGGCTTCGATACTGATGGGCAATTCGAACTGTTCCCATGCCACGAGATAATCCTGAGGAGCCCAAAGCTCATCATCAGCCAGGCGAAACTCTACTGTAAGAAGATACTCGGCGCCGGGCTTTGGTTCAATCTCGTTAACCGGCAAGGATATCCGCTGCCTTGACTGGGCAGCAATATTCGGCAACTCGATATCGCCTTGCCTGATGACATGACCGTTTTCAGTAATCTTCCAGAAGCAGTTTACAAAGCTTAAGTCTTTGAAGAAGTATTCATTGTTTACTGTCACGGTTCCGTTTCTCATATTTGTGGGCGATACCGTTATATGCTGATAAACTTTTCTTACTTCATGCATCGAGGGATTTGGCTTACGGTCCGGCTGAACGATACCGTTTATACAGAAGTTACCGTCATGAACTTCTTCGCCGAAGTCTCCGCCGTATGCCCAGTAATCTACGCCATCTTCGGTTGTCTTCCTCAAGCCCTGATCTACATAGTCCCAAATAAATCCACCCTGCAGAATATCATATTCTTTGATTGTGTCCCAGTAATCCTGCAAGTTTCCGACGCTGTTGCCCATCGCATGAGAGTATTCGCATAGAATCAGCGGGCGATCAGGTTCACTCTCGACATATTCCCGAAGCTGGTGAATCGTTGCGTACATCGGAACCGCTATATCTGTGGCATCGGTGGTCCAAGTATGCATCGGCCAGCCATGGAGATACTGTACCGGCCTAGTTGGGTCAGTTTGACGGAACCAGTCAGCCCCCTCTTCGAGTAGCTTGCCATAGCCGGCTTCATTGCCGAGCGACCATATTATTACCGATGCGTGATTTTTGTCGCGATGGAAAACCGATTTCCAGCGATCCATATGCGCATCGCGCCAATGCGGTCGGTCAGCCAGGTCGGGGTCAACCTCATACCACGAATCATGCGATTCAAGATTGGCCTCGTTTACCACATATAATCCGTACTTGTCGGTAAGCTCATAGAATCTTGGGTCATGCGGATAATGGCTTGTTCGCACGGCGTTGAGGTTATTTTGCTTCATTAATTTTATATCCTGAATAGTTCGTTCCAGCGGGACTGCTTTGCCGTAATCAGGATCATGCTCATGACGATTGGCCCCTTTTAACAGGACAGGCTGGCCGTTGACAAGCAGTTGATTGTCTCGAATGACTATTTCCCGAAAACCGAATCGATGACTAAGGATTTCAACGGCCTGGCCTTGTTCGTCTTTAAGGGTCAGCAGCAAAGTGTAGAGGTTTGGCGTCTCAGCGGTCCACTTAGCAGGATCGCTGACAGTTGCACTAAACTGAGCTGTTTTCTCATCTCCGCTTGGTATCTGCCCGATATTCCCGCTCATTGATGGTTCGGTGTTAACAACAGCACCGTCAGCGTCAATAAGCTCTACCTTGATAGAATGTGGTGCTGCTGCCTCATTGCCGTAATTAATAATATCGGCATTTACTTTTAGTTCGGCATCTCTGTATTCATCATCAAGCTCGCTTACGGCGAAAAAATCCCTTATGTGTACTTTTGGAGCTGCCCATAGAAAAACATCGCGATATATGCCACTTAGCCGCCACTGGTCCTGGTCTTCCAGGTAGCTGGCATCGGACCATCGGTAAACTTCAACTGCCGCTCGGTTTTCACCTTCGCGCACAAAATCAGTTATGTTAAATTCTGCCGGTGTCATACTGCCCTGGCTGTAACCGACTTTCTGGCCGTTAATCCATAGGTAGAAAACACCGCCAACGCCTTCGAAATGCAGGAATATTTCCTTTCCTTTCCAATTCTCTGGGATTTCGAAAGTTTTTACATAAGACCCGACTTCATTAATGTCGTGATCGACATAAGGCGGATTAGTGGGAAAAGGAAAGCCGTGATTTATATATATCGCTTGTCCGAACCCTTCAAGCTGCCAATTAGAAGGTACGCCGATGTGTCCCCAGCCCCCAGCGTCAAAGTCATCACGGTAGAAATTTTCAGGCCGCTCAGAAGGGTTCTGGGACCAGTTAAACTTCCACTGTCCGCTTAGCGTTTTGTAAAATGGCGATTTTGTACGGTCGCCTCTGACGGCACACTCGCGACAGTCAAATGGCATTAAAGTCGCATGAGGGCGTTCTTTGTTTCTGCCTATCATCTGGGGATTTTCCCAGTCAGGTATTTGCTCAGCTATGGCACAGCCAATAAACAGCGAAGTCATAAACAGACAAATCATAGGGGCCGTTATCTTGTTCTTCATTTTTTTACTCCTTTGCTAAATTTCTATTTCTGTAATTAGGGTTACTATTGATTTTTGGGGAATTTTTATACCTTCACCATCGAGAAGTTCGCCAGCAGCCAAGTCATGATCAGCGCATGTAATGTAAGGTATAATAGATGTTGCGTTAGCCGGTTGCTGTAAGTTTTCAAGCCGCAGCTTAAATGATTTATCTTCGACAGTAGGATTAACGGCAATTATTACGACATTTTCAGTTTCCTTGTTATAGTATGCCGAGACCATCAGGTCGTCTATGGTTTGCTCAGGGCCTTTTCCGTCTGATCTTTTTAGGCTCACTCTGTACATAGCGGGCCGGACAAATCTGCTGTAATTGCCCAATCCCCAGAGCATCTTGGATTCGTAATAATTACCGTCGCTGATATTGTTGTCGATATAGACCAGTCCGTCTTTATAGTTAAACGGTGAAACAGCAAGCCACCAGTCCCACGAAACCGCATCGGTCATTGTCAAATCGTAATGAATTGTCCGGGCCATTCGCAGCGCCGGTTCAATCCCCAGATCGCGGCCGCTTCCTCTCAACTCAAATCCCGAACCATCACTGCCCAGGATGCAATACTCGGTTTGCGCATACGACAATCCTTCATATTCATCAAGACGGGCTTTTAGTTTCCGACGATGAGGGACAATGTCTCGTGCCTCAGTATCGGTAAAATAGCTGTGGCCGGCGACTATGGCAGCAAGTTTGTCGCCGATATAGTTCGATGATTTGATATCGAAAAATTCATATATCTGGTTTCCAGCCGGGTGTCGCGGGTTACCATAAAGATAATCAATAGAACCAGCTTCAGGAATAAGAATCTTAGCATTTAAAGCTCTGTCCCGAATCTCGTCATACAATTTTTTAACCACCTTACTTATCTTACTATTACTGTACCGGCATCCTTCCTGACTACCGCTTTCCCAATCCCATTGCGGCTCATTAAACGGACTTACATAATCAAATTCGATGCCGAGATTATCATTGAAATAGGCCAGTACATCTACCAGATACTCTGCAAAAGCATCAGAGTTTTTCTCCGGCAGATTAGACTGCCCGACAGCGGGATCGCAGTACGCCAGACCGTTTTTGGTGAGGTTTACAGGCGGACTTTTGGTAAATAAAGTTAAACACTCAACCCCGGCTTGCTTTGCCTTGTCCAAAAACCACCGCTGGCCGGGCAGGCGAGTCCAGTCATAGCCGTCGTAATCCTCATTCAGAAAAGTATCGGCGCTCCTCCACCTATCCCGAATACGGGTGTCAGGATCGGTGTCCCTGCTGCTTCCTGCTCCCAGATAAAACCGCCAGCCTGACAGTCCGATACCGGCAGGGTTGTTGTCACTGTCGAGCTCTATCGAAAAAAGCAGCCGGGCGATTTGTTCGCGTTTTTCATCAGGCCAGAGGCCTACATACTGAGTTGACCAGGCATCTGAAGCTCCGAAAGATTTCATTCGCTGGTGAGTGTGGGAGATATCAATGGTTATTGTTAGGCCGGGGCCAGTTTGGGCCGAAAGGTCCGGGCCGTTGCCCGGCTTGCAAGGGACATAAAGAGCATGTGAGCAATGCGTAAAAACTAAAATACATAAAACAGCCACGCAGTGTTGTCTTGTGTTGTTTTTACAAAATACTGTTCTTCTCATAGTAAATTTGTCCAAAGAAGATATTTTAATTTCCATTGTCCGGACGGCCAGGAAGGCAGACTTACGAATTCATTCAGAAATTCTGCTTGCGTAATATCGGGGCTAATAATTAGCCCCAGCTTTCCCTGGAATTACGAAAGTTAATTCTTTGCTTAATTTCTGTCGGTTACAACTTTGTTGTTTTGAGATTATGCCAATTTTGGGCATTTATATCAACTGGAATTTGAGGCTATTTGGAATAATTTAGGCTCATCAGATTAATGCGTAGGTGCTGGCATGAATATTATAGATTCTTAGCTTTAAGTACTGCTGATCACGGTATCCGCATGCGTTTCTTTGCAGCGTACCGATTTTGCGGTTAATGGCTTTGAATGTCTTATAAGCTGTTTTAAGCCTTTTCTTGGCGTCCCGTGATTTTCCAATTTGGCTTGTCGTCAAATGGAAAAAGCTACAACCAGACTACAACCAAAACATATGTTATCTGTACTTTATGCGAAATTTACCATTCGCTAAGTGCTTAAATATGCGATTGTTATGAAATAAAGGCGATTTATCGAAGTTTTAGCAATCCGTTTGGCCTATTATAACCGAAAAGCTGGATTTATTCACTTGCTAAAAGAGCAATCACGGGTAATTATTTATGCAATAGGCTCTTCTGCCGTTCATGACAAAAAGTTCGAGTTTTTAATGGAAGCATTAGCTTCCGCTACTTAGCATGCTAATAAAAATGCGAAAGTTAACTAGTCCTTAAACAAGCGAACTGTGGCTTAAGAAATTGACCTTAAATGTGTAAAAGTACTCGAAATAACCCCTTATATGCGTTATGATGCACTTTTGGGTTTTCGTAACTTTAGACAAATT
>PWDX01000070.1 GCA_003553245.1 Phycisphaerae bacterium | reverse complement strand
CGCGCCAAGCTGTTAAATTTGTCCAAGAGTATTACTCCTGAAGGTTCTTTATATACGCATTTGCCGTCCCGCCTGGCTCGCCGCGCCCAGTCAGAACCAGTTTGGGTATATATGAACCTCGAAAATGTTGCCGAATTTGCTGACACTGCCGAAGAAACTATCCAAATGATACCAATGGGCATAGATACGCAGATGATGCAAATGTCAGAAGGCCTTGAACATCTGTCCATAAGCCTACAGCCAACCCCATCCCTGGCAACAATCAACATTACGCTTACCGGAGAAGGCATCGTTGCTGTGCAGGAAATGGTTCAGGGATTAGCGTTTATGATGCCACCGGTTTCCGACCTCGATAGGAAAAATGCAGCCCAACTGCTGCCGCAAAGCGTAAACGCCGATACGCTGGGGACCATAAATCTCATACAGATGTTTGGGCAAATCACCGGTGATGATGAGGTTGCTGGTTCTATCGAAACCGACGATAATTATCTGGCATACGCTATGCATTTTCGTGACCGCAGCCTGGACATAGACCTTGCCATACCGCAGAAGCATTTTATTCAACTCATCAGTGAGGGCATGTCAATGCAGCAGGATTTCATGGAAGACCCTGAAGCACTGGCCGATTTCGATATGGATGTTGTGGAAATAACACCCGGCGACGAGATGGCAGAATGGGAAGATATGGAATACGGGAACCAGGATGAGCCAGTTGAGATTGACCTGCCGCAGAGTTATCACGATCTTGAGGAACTGCGCGAGCAACACAGCCGCCAGATTGAAGAACATGAGTCCCGCTTGCAAGAGGATGAACAACGCCGCCAGGAAAGACTGCAAAGGCTGCAAGAGCAACTCGACTGATAAAGCCAGTCAAGTGGAACAGCCAATACTATTGCTCTTCTTCGCGTGATTCTAGCATTTTTTTCAGATACGCGTTTTCTCTTTTGGTGGCTTCAAGATCAAGAAGCTGATACTTTATGCACACAAGCAGATAATCCAGCGACTCCTGAAGACTATCAATTGTCTTTTTTAAGCGAGTGTGCCCTTGAGCGGTGCGCTCGGCCAATTCTGTGAGTTTCTCATTTTTGGAGCGGCTAAATCCCCCTACTTCCTGGACCAATTCGTTAAGCTTACCCTCAATTCTTTTAATGTCCATCGTTTAATCCCCATCATAATCATAAGCAGTAATATCCATTGCTCGCACATTAAGTACTATAGTTTAATAAGCAAATGTGCAAAACCTGTTCCCGCAACAATATCAGTGCTGATTTTTCTGTTTTTATAGGGCAAGAGCTGTTTTTTGCTTAAAAAGGCCGGTGATTGCATAACTGGCAACTTTTACACATTCTGAGACAATCGGGGGTTTTATGATACCTGTTCATTCGCGTTGATAATTATAAACACGATTAAATCCCAAAATCTGTCGATAAAGGCCAAAGCACCTCGACAGCATAATTTAATTCACCCCTGCCCTGCGTTGCAAAATATAAACACAACCGGTGTTTATAGTGCTCACGAGCGAAAAATCCTGTTTTTCGACTTACCAAGGTTTGGCGTCCGTCAATCATAATATTAATGGGTTCTTCTAAAAACCCGTTTTCAGTCCCAAAAAAACAACTTTGCACCGTGCGCGGTGGGTTCTACCCTTTATATATTGGATTGCCCCTATAGCGATAGTTTATTTGAGTGTTGTTTCTGTAAATGAATCTGGCATACAGATGGCTATGGCTACGAAAAGACTCGATCTGGTACGAAATAATAGCCTTTTATAGGTATGCGGCATAGCTTCAAAAGCTCATTGAATGGTCTTAAAATGGCTCCCTAGGCTATGTTGAGACCAACTTTAATATCCCCGGAAGGATTCGAACCTTCAACCTTCGGCTCCGGAGGCCGACGCTCTGTCCAATTGAGCCACGGGGACATTTAGTGCAATATTATAATCATATCAAGGTTTTGTTTCCCTGTCAATTTCTGGCGTTTGACCGCAGGCAATCACAATTGCCCTTCTCATGACACTTTAGGTAAGTGTTCGCTGTTGTCCAGACCATCAAAAAAGCCTGCAAACAAACAACTGATGAAATCGCTGTTTTTTTAAAATAATACTTGCCTAATTAATAATACTGCTGTATACTGCTCCATTAAAGGTATGAGAAGTTATAGCCGAAATAGATAAAAGTGATTATTGCGGCTTCAGGAAAATGTATTAGATGACAAGATTATTTGGCGTAATTGCAGTATTGTTGGTATTTTCAACCCTTTCAGCGGCATCTGCTCCAGAACCGGCAGCGGTTGAACGACCGGGCGAATGGACACTTCGGACGCAATTCGAGCACCTTCAGCCCATAATAATGCCTACCGAGCAAGGTCAGGATGCGCAGAGATTCTGGTATCTTATTATGACAGTTACTAATAAGACCGACAGGGATGTGGATTTCGATACAAGTTGCATACTGATGACAGATAATTTCCAGTTAATCCCTTCAGGCAAAGATGTACCTCCGGCCGTTTATGAGAGGCTTAAAAAGCGATATGAAAGGCGGTATCCGCTGTTACAAACAATGTCCGAAGCAGGCCGTCGAATTCTTCAGGGCGAAGATAATGCCAAGGATATCGTGGTTGTATGGCCTGATTTTGATAAAAAGGCAAAAGGCCTGAATGTCTTTATTAAAGGGCTTTCCAGCGAGACAGCAGTTGTCGAGCATCCTACAGAAAAGGATGACGACGGCGAACCTGTAAAGATGTACCTGCGGAAAACGCTGAAGCTGGATTATGATATTATCGGCGATCCGGCTGTGAGTCCGCGTGTGAAACTTGATTATGAGGGTCAAAACTGGGTAATGAGATAATCCGAAGCGGAACGCTTCAGATTGGCGGGTTTTTCTACTCTGCATTTATTGACATTGACTAACAGGCCCTGTTTAACAAATTTATGAGTTACGGTTATCTTCCTTTCCCTCAGGAGATACGCCGATAGAAACAGAGGGAAAAGCAATGCAGCCCATCGGGCTAAGGAGTACTAAAGTGAGTACAGGTAAAGTAAAGTGGTTTAACGAGAAAAAAGGGTTCGGCTTCATCGTACCAGATGACGGCGGCGCGGATCTGTTCGTCCATCATTCAAACATCAGTATGGACGGATTCCGAACGCTTCAGGACGATCAGCCGGTCGAGTTCGAGATGTCCGAGGGCAGAAAAGGGCCCGAGGCCACGGATGTTCGGCCCGCCTAAGTGTTTCGTTATCTACACGAAAAGGCCCCGTCTCAAACCGGGGCCTTATTTTTTGCGCTTTGTTAATTTTTCTCTTCATAACCGCAGCCCTCTCGATATGATATAAATATCAATGACAGGGGTAATGCAATATGGTCGGTATCATTTCACAGCCGGATACGCTGGGCAAGTTGCGTATTCTCAGCACGGACGCACAATATGACCTGGCTTGCGCATGCGGGTCGGGCAAAGACGAACATCGCAAACGCAACGGCAGGGGCGGATGGATTTATCCGGTAACCCTGCCAAATGGTGGCAAAAGCACGCTTTTTAAGACGCTGCTTTCAAATGTCTGCTCAAATGACTGCTCATATTGCCCGCTGCATGAGGGAAAGGATATTCGCCGGTGCAGTCTGAGGCCTGATGAGACGGCAAGGGCATTTCTGGACTATTATAATCGCGGCGAGGTATTCGGGCTTTTCCTGAGCAGCGGGGTTATGGGGTCAGTGGATACGGCAATGGAAAAACTGCTGGCAACGGTGCGCATCTTAAGAAAAAGATATCAATACCGAGGTTATGTCCACCTTAAAGTTATTCCCGGAGCTTGTGAGGCGGCTATAGAAGAGGCGGTTTCACTTTCCAGTGCGGTTTCCATTAACATTGAAACACCCGGCGAAAACTGGCTGGGCAATGTTTCTGCCAAAAAAGATTTCCTACATGATATCGTCGCGCCCATGAAGCTTATCAGCAAGCTTACCGGCAAAGGTCAAAAGTACCACAAGGTCAAGCAGACAACGCAGTTCGTGGTCGGCGCTGCAGGAGAGAGCGATGCTGAAATAGTAAAATATACCGGCGCGCTTTACGAGAGGCTCAACCTGAACAGGGTGTATTTCAGCTCCTATCAGCGAAATCACACCCAATCCGATGCTGATACTAAAGCCGGGCAGGCCGAAACAGACGAATCGCTGGTGCGCGAACACAGGCTCTATCAGGTCGATTTTCTGCTCCGCAAATATGGTTTTTCGGCATCGGATATTATATGCGGCAGTGACGGCAATTTATCGCTTACGGCAGATCCGAAACAGGTCTGGGCGGACGCACATCCTGAATATTTTCCGGTCAATGTCAACCGGGCAACAAAACAGCAGCTTTTGAAAGTGCCCGGACTGGGGCCTGTAACGGTGAAGCGAATACTAAAACGACGAGCTCAAAGCCAGTTATACGATGCCGAAGATATAGGCAAAAACACAGCCTTGCTGGAAAAAGCATCAGGTTATATCGCTTTCTAACTGATTTTACTTTGCAGTGTTTTTTTGCGCTTCCTTGGCGATATTATGTGGGCGTTTACATCGGGGGCAGGTAAGTGACTCTTTTCGATAGTTTGGCGGGATTTTCATTTTCAAGCCGCAAACGCAGGCCAAAAACGCAAAGCCATTGGCCATTCGCACCAAGTCGCTTATGCGATGTATCTGGTCTTTCTGTGATTTGGCCGGTGCCGGCTCGGCCTGGCCCTGGCGTTTTGGAACGGGTTGTTTGTCGTGCAGGGCAGCTGCCGGCAATACTCGTTCTCTGCTGCCGGTTACTCGGCTGTAGGATTGTGCGTAATCGTTGTATGAACCGCCGGCCATATTTCTGAGAACTTTTATTCGCTGCGATGTAGGTGGGTGCGTGCTGCCCAGGCCCGACAGTTTTCTTTTCGTGCTTTGCAGAGGGTTGACAATATACATCGGCGCTGTGACTTTGTCAGGCGAGTCCATTTTTTCGGCAGAGCCTGATATTTTCTCCAACGCACTTGCCAGCCCTTCAGGGTATCTTGTCAGCCTTGCGGCGGCGGCATCTGCGAGATATTCTCGTTTTCGGGAGATTGCGAAATAGAGTATATGGGCCATTATAGGGGCGAGAATTGCAGCCAGAATTGCTATTAAAGCTATTACAAGCTGTGCTTGGCCGGAGCCTCTTCCTGATGATGATACTCGTCTTCTTCTGCCGCCCATAGAGCTGTAAAACATTCCTCGAAGGAAAACCTGCGACAATATCACAATGGAGCCGAGCATAATTCCCGCCAGTGTTACAAAGAGGATGTCCCGATGAAGAATATGACTCATTTCATGAGCTATTACCCCCTGAAGCTCATCACGGTTAAGCTTTTCCAGCAGTCCAGCTGTAACAGCGATTGAGGCGTTTTCAGGCTTTCTGCCAGTAGCGAAAGCGTTTGGCGCAGGGTCATCAATGAGGTATATTTTCGGCATTGGCAGACCCGCGGCGATTTTCATTTCCTCGACGACATTGAAAAGCTGCGGATGTATGTCGTGAGTGATGAGTTTTGCACGGCTTGCCGAAAGCAATATCTGATCACCTGCTGAAAAGCTAACCAGCGTAAGTATCAGCCAGATAGCCAGGGCAATTGCCAGTCCAAACGGCACACCTTCAGGACCGACCACATACAGCCCGATTATTCCTCCAAGGGCAAGTAATACCGAGGCCATTATGGTCATAAGCAATATCGAATTGCGTTTATTTGTGCGTATCAGTTCCCACATTTGTTAGTTCTGCGTTATTCGTCTTTAGTTGATTTTCATTTACGGTTATGAATCGAAGCTGACTTTTGGGGCCTGTCGTTCAGCAGGCGTCTCAATTTCAAAGAAATCACGCTTGGAGAAGTTAAACATATTGGCGATTAAGTTCGAAGGAAACATCTGTATTTTATTGTTGAACAACAGAACCTGGTCATTGTAGTTCTGACGGGAAAAAGCGATTTTGTTTTCGGTGCTGGTAAGCTCTTCCTGCACTGCAAGAAAGTTCTGGTTGGCCTTGAGGTCAGGGTAATTTTCTACAACAAGCATAAATTTGCTGAGGGCTTCGCTGAGCTGGCCCTCGGCCTGTGAATGTTCCGAAACAGAACGAGCACCCATTGCTTTTGAGCGGGCTTCGGTAATCGCCTCAAAAGTGCCTCTTTCATGCTTCATAAATCCTTTGGCTGTCTCGACAAGGTTCGGGATAAGATCGTGGCGTCGTTTAAGCTGGACATCAATTTGCGACCAGGCATTGTCAACCTGGTTGCGCAGTCTGATGAGGGAGTTGTAGGCTGCGATAATCAAAATTAATATCGCCACAACAATAATAATTATAATCACGGTCGGTAACATTTTTATCGCTCCTTAAATGAATGTTTAGATTTGCTCAGGCTCTTATTCCGGCTGAAAAATCTCCGCAAGTGTTTTCTGAATTTTGTGGTCTTTGTCGAGTTGGGCTTTTTCGAGAATCTGGGGTAATTCGCCGCTGTCAAACCATAAGCCGTGGTCTTTCACGCATTTGTCTATGGTCACATCAGACCCCAAGCCAACATTTAACCTTTTCATAACTTTGTCACAGATTGGGCATTTTCGACGGATGGGGTCGTTTTCGGCAGCTTCGAAGGACCGCAAAAGGGCAACGGCCTGTTCGGCATCTTCGAGCATAAGTTCGAGTTCGCCGCCGTCGAGCCAGATCCCCAGGCAGCTTGTGCAGAAATCCACCTCCATCTCGCTGATTTCAAGTGTAATCATCGCTTCTTCGCAAACCGGACAGTCCATCCAAATTCTCCTTATAGTGCATTTCGAGCACAAATCATAATCGCAAACTACCTGCGGGTCAACAGCAAAGACAAAAGCCCTGCTAAATGAGGCTTTTCAGAAGGCTTGATGATGATACATATTTATCTTGACGATACAAAAATCCACTACTATTATAAGCCCTGTTTACCCAAAGTGTGCAATGTGGTTGAGTTGTTTGCTTTGAAAACTTGGAATTTTGAGACTGGTTGCGTTTTGAGGTAAGGTAAGTTGTTGTTATTACAAGTTTTAGGTAATACTTGCAACAGCAATCGGTATCAGTTTTAGTAATTTAATTGTCAGATAAAAGCGAGAAAGCCCTATTTACAAGGTTCAGGGAAATGATTGTTGACTGTCATACACATATACGGTGCCGAAATGAGCGTGTCGAGCTTTCGGATCATTTGGCCTCTGCACAGGCAGTTGACCACTGCCTGGTGTTAGCGTGTGCGGCAAATCCGGCAGGCCAGATAAATACCGAATTATCGGCGTATGTTAACAAGCACGCCGCTAAAATGACCGGTTTTGCGTTTATTGATCCGACTGTTCGTAATGTTGACAAAAAACAGTTGCAAAGCATTCGAGATGAACTTGGCCTGAAAGGTGCGGTTCTGTATTGCAGCGAATGTGGTTTCCATCCTGCTCATACTGCTGCCATGAAATTTTACGCCGCGGCTGAGGAGCTGGGTATGCCGGTTTTCTTCCATAACGGCGGAAAATTTAATACTGAGTCGGTTCTTGATTATGCAAGGCCGTATCTTTTGGATGAAATTGCTCGTAGCTTTCCTGATTTGAAGATCATTATAGGCAGTATGGGTATGCCGTTTTTAGAGCAGACGCTTTGTATGGCCGGGAAACATCCCAATGTTTACGCCGATTTGAGCATAAATCCACGCAGAATCTGGCGTATTTATAATACAATTCTGGCAGCGTATGAAATCGGAGTGATGGAAAAGCTTCTTTTTGGCAGCGGTTTTCCACTGGGAAACGCTGATGAATGTATGGAAACACTACTGGGCTTTAATAAACTACTGGGTGATATTAAGCTGCCGCGTGTTCCCCGCGGGGTAATACGGAATATTCTCGAGCGCGACAGCCTGGAAATTCTTGGACTTACGGCAAAAAGTCAAACCAAAGAGAAAGTCAAATAATAAAGAAATGATATAACGATTTACGGAGGAATCGTAATCGATGGCAAAGCTGCTGGAAGAACAGAGGGAAAACTGGGGTTCTCGAGCAGGTTTTGTGCTGGCTGCCGTCGGCTCTGCTATCGGGCTTGGTAATATTTGGCGTTTTCCATATGAAGCGTATGTTAACGGAGGAGGGGCTTTTCTTGTTCCATATATCATCGCTATGTTCGTTGTCGGCGTTCCTCTGCTTATTATGGAGTTTTCGCTTGGGCATTTTACTCAGCTTGCCGCACCGGGAGCATTTCGAAAAATTTCGCGGCACACCGAATTTGTCGGCTGGTGGCCTATAATTTTAAGCTGTATTATCGTTTGCTATTATGCTGTTATCCTGGCCTGGTGTCTTAATTATCTTGTTTACAGTTTCAGCGATTCACTTCCGTGGGCGGCAGACGCCGAGGAGTTCTTTTTTGGGCAGTTTCTAAGGGATCCCGGCTATCTCCAGGATGAACCGACCTATGAGCTTGGCGCGGTAAGATGGCCTATTGTGGCGGCACTAGCGGCGGTATGGGGCGGTATGTACTTGTGCATTTTTCGAGGAGTTAAGTGGATCGGTAAAATGGTGCTTTGGACAGTGCCTATTCCGTGGCTTATGCTGCTTATCCTGACAATTCGCGGGCTTACACTCGAAGGTTCCGTGCAGGGGCTGCAGTATTATCTTGAACCCAACTGGGCTGCGCTGGGCGAAGTTCTGGTTTGGCGACGAGCATTCGGGCAGGTGTTCTTTTCTATGACGGTGGCTTTTGGAGTGATGATAACTTACGCCAGTTTCCTGCATCGCCAGAGTGATATAAATAACAATGCGCTTATCAGCGGTCTGGCTGACCTCGGAACGAGCTTCATAGCGGGCATAGCCGTATTTACAACAATGGGGACTCTTGCTCTTAGCAGAGGAGTCGAGGTTGACCAGGTTCTGACCGACGCTCAGGGACCCGGTCTTGCATTTGTGGCGTTTCCAACTGCCCTTGCGGCGCTTCCTACAGGAGCGCAGGTATTCAGCGTGATATTTTTTGCTGTGCTTGTCCTGCTTGGGATAAGCTCGGCATTTTCGATTACAGAGTCGGCACTTGCGAGTATATGCGATAAAAGCGGATGGAAAAGACACATAGTTCTGCCAATTATGAGCATCATTGGATTCGGTATCGGGATAGTCTTCAGCCTTGAAGGCGGACTTAGCTGGCTTGGAACGATAGATGGCTTTGTCAACGGCACCTGGGGCATCCTGCTGGTCGGACTGGTACAATGCCTGGTAGTGGGCTGGGTTTACGATGTCAATAAACTGCGCCGACACGCCAACAGCAGAAGCGATTGGAAAATAGGCCTGTGGTGGGAATTGTTTATTAAGTTTGTAATTCCGATTATCTTGGGTTCGCTTTTTCTCTGGAGTCTTTATGACGATATCACGGCCGAGGAAGGTTTCCTTATAAGCGTAGAAACGGGTAAGCTTATGTGGCCCAACATCGTAGGGCTGGCTATTATGGCTTCGGTATTTATTATCGCGGTTGTATTAAGTAAAGTCGGCAGGAGGGACTATGACCAGAGCTAAAGTAATAAGAAAAAGACTAAAAGTAATCCCCGTTTTGTGCTTTATTCCAGCACCGCTACTTACGGCTGTGACTGTAGAAACCCAGCCCGAAGCGGATCTTTCGCTTAGTGCTTATATAATTCTTGCAATAGTTCTGCTGGGTTTGGTAGGAGGTTTGAGCTGGTGTTTTTACCGCGCACTGACCGCAACCGACAGTTCGGCTAAACCTCAACTAAGCGAAGATGTAGGAGATGAGAACGACCCAACCTCCCAGAACAACCCTGCAGGCTAATGACTTTCACTCTTTGAAACCTTTGACAGAGCCTTTTGTATATTTTTCGCAGGCTTTTTCCAAGTCAACATCATTTATATTCGCCAGCGTACAAAGCCACGCCAAAACATCGGCAAACTCATCCTGTTTTTCAGCGTGGCTGTCGCCTGCTAAGCTGGTGGCCAGCTCACCGACCTCTTCGACAAACCACATAAATGTAGCGGGTGTGCCTCGCCGGCGATCCGTCGCTTCGTATTTCTGCGATATAAACCGCTGAAACTCACTGATTTGCATAACTATTTTAATTATTTGACTAAATCAGAGAGTTTTGTCTTTTTAAACACGGCCTTTGACTGATTAATAGCTTTTTCATAAACCTGCTCTGCCTTTGACCTGAATTTCTCTCTTGGGGCATGTGTCGAGATGTTAAGTTGGCTTACCATCGGCCCCTCAACAGCTTCAATAACTTCAAGCAGATTAATCTTTGTAGCGGGTCTTGCCAATGAAAAGCCGCCGCGAGGACCTCTCTTACTGCGCAATACATTTGCTCGCACTAATTGCTGGAGTATCTTCAGCAGGTATTCCAGCGGAATGCCATACTCTTTGGCAATGCTCTGAGAAAGGATAATCCCTTCTTTTTCATGCTTGGCAACATAACCGACCGCCAAAAGAGCATATCCTGTAGATCTACTGATTTTCATTTTTTTTTCTCCTTGTTAAAAGAATTATAAAATTAGACAATTTACATTTGGTAAACAAAGACTCTTGCCGTCGTCCCAGACAACTCACAAGAAACCAGCATACAATTCCTCCCTTTTTTTATTGTAACTGTTCCCCAAAAAGCTTGTTTATGTATTTCTAAATTATATAATCCCAAAATATCTCTGAATTGCAAGTGTTTTTCAAAAATATTTTGAATTTTTAATTCCTTCTACCTTTTTCGGGCACAAAAAATCTAAAGTATTTTTGAAAAATTTTATCCTGCCTGGCTTGCTCAAAATTGCGATTTTATTGGACCTGCCGAGATTGCAGGATAAAGCTACGCAATAAACCCCATATATTGAGCTTTGATATGTTTTCCAACATATATATAGTTATGGGGTTTATCGGGCGTTATTTTTGCCATTTTTAACATTTTAAAGAAAAGACAGCCGCCCAGACGATATTGTTTGGCATTGAAAACCTAAAAACGATATTCAGCATTATCAAGGGCGACAAAAATGATGGATAAAAGAGAACTGATAGACTGCATTTGCGAAATCAACCGTACCGCCAAGCCGGAATTTCTGGCGAAGTTCTCCGCAGAAGACCTCAGCGATTATCTTGAACACCTGATGGAGCTGGATCTCGAAGAAGTAGCTGTATGCTGCTAAATCTTACTGTTCCTAAAAGTCGGCCGCATTCTCCTCGTCCTCGATATCGTCTTGAGCATCTCGTTGGCGGGCTTGATGGTCAAAAAACACCGGTGATGGTATTTCATCGGCGGCAGCAGGGCTGGATAGTGAATCGATATTATTGGCCTTAAACTGCGCCAACACTGGGGTCATATCCTCCGGCACATAAAACAAAAAGTCTATCTGCCTGTATCGGTCTTCAAAATCATCTCGTGAAAGACTGATAATTTCCAGCGGATCAACCGCTCTTACACGATTTTGCTCGTGTATATAACCTACCGGATAAACAGGGTGGCCACTGCCGGCTAATCTTTCATCCGGTTCGACAGCGGTGTTACATACCAGTCTAATCTGAGCAGGAGTAAATCTCAAATCTCCGTCAGCGGCAGCAGCGGAGCTTATTGCAATTCTGGCGACCATTATCCTTTGCCCTGTCGGTGCAGGATCAATATCCTGCAGATCATAGGCCTCCCATTGATCTTCAGCACGAAGAACCTGCTCAGTCGTAACAGTACTTACATTATTGGCAGCCATCCTATTGAGATACATCTGATCCAAAAAATTCGCTCGAACAACGGCAAAGCTCTTACCGGTGCTCATACTTCCTGTGCTCATAACTGAATACCATCCGGTAACCAGCCCGTCAGGGTTAAAAAGCGGGGTATTCGGTTGGTCAAGATTCGGTCTGGATCTGTCAAAACGCTGGTAGGGATAGTCCGAATGCAAGGGAGACATGGTTAATACTGTAAGCAGCAAGCCTGCAAGGACCAGCCCGAGAAAGAACCCACATACGCTTCTTCCGGCCTTGTCTATGGTTCCCAAATCTACTTTTATCTTCATTACTTGCGAAGCGACAGCCTGAAAAATGCTGAAAGCTATCACAAACAGCAGCGTAAACGAAAGCGGCATAGCCCAGGGCAGCATTGCCGGATATCTTGTATCTCCTCCACGGCTTATAAAAACATTTGCCAGCGGCTCAAAATAAGTGAATGCTATAGCAGCTGCTATAATTGTTATTATCAGGGTCGCACAAGCCCTCAGCAGCCGCCCTTTTGTATATTGAAACGCCGTCGTCGCGAGGATTATCACTATTACCGCCAGATTGGCCATCAAGATATCTCCATTTTGTTAAAATTTAAAATCGTTATATCAAGCTCCTTTTTGTGAGCCGGAAAACACTCTAACCATTTCATTGATAGATGTTTTCCCGGCCAATACATTCCGAAGAGCTTGTTCCTGAAGCGATGTCATTTTGGCGCTTCGGAATTTCGCTCCGACTTCCGACATCGATTTTGCAGATTTGACGGATGTTCGCAGTTCATCGTCAAGAACAATCAGCTCAAAAATTCCTATCCTGCCGTAAAATCCTGTTCCCTGACAATGCTCACAGTTAATAGGTTTACCGCCCCTTGTATATTGCACCTTGCCGGGTCTGTAAAGCACCTTCGCTTTGTCGGCGGGAAGATTAAATTTTCGTAAGAGTTTTTGATTAGGCTCATAAGCCTCTTTACATTCATCACAGAGCTTACGAAGAAGTCTCTGGTTACTTATGCCCAATAGGGACTCAATAGCCATCTTCTGGTCGCCCGCAATTTTGAACCACTTGCCAAGAGCTTTAACTACGCTTTCGGCTTTGAGTTGGACATAAATAATTTTTCCGTCCTTTGCGCCCTGGCATGCAAGTTTTGCACTCTGAGGATCCTCGCAATCAGCGACGCCGACAATATCGGGGCCCATCCTTATAAGGTGTGCGAGTTTTTTCGCATAAGTTGTGGTGCCGGTATCGCTCAGCGAATAAACATCCTGAGTAACATTGGGAAGCTCTGCCTCCGGTTTTTTCTCCAATGTATTTATGCTGTTAAGAAAGGCGTCGTGGTTTCTAATAAGCGAGTAAAAGGTGGTTGTAACGCCGCTTTTAGGCGTTCCGGTTACCAGAAACACCCCCTGATCTGTCTCAGTAAGCCTGCTCAGCATATCGAGCTGGCTCTGACTGAGATTCAACTCGTCAATTTTGGGTATGTCTTTTTGCAGGTTTTGTTTTAGTTTTATCTGTTCGCCTGCAGTAGAACCGGCGGTATTCAATTCAAAGTCGATAGTGTCGCCGCCCCAACGGACTTTGAATTTGCCGTGTTGCGGCTTTCTTTTTTCGCTGGTTTTCAGATCGGCGGCCTGTTTGATGAAATGCACAAAATGATCCATCTGCTGGCGTTCAATTTCAGGCCTTTTGAGCGTTACGCCGTCAACACTATAAGCAACCTTATAATTCTCCTGAGTAGGACTGAACAATATTGTTTCAGCACGATATCTGACAGCATCGCCAATAATATCATAAGCGGCTTTAAAGCCGTAAAACTCAGGAGTGTTCGGCTCAGGCAGTGGGACTTCATTTTTGTTTGCCGTTATAAAGGTAAACTCATGTAGGTCACCGAGACTTTTTTCTTTGCCGCCCAGCAGCCTTTTTATGTGATTTATTGTAAGGACGCGGTCAAATTCCAACACCAGCGTATTTCGATGAAACGCATACGCCAATGACACACCGCCTGCCAGAATCAGGAAAATTATCAGCCCGGCTGCATAAACCGGAATAAGCGTCCACAATATCAAACCAAGCATTCCGGCAACCAAAGCCGCGGTTGTCCATTTTATCTCAGATGTTCTAACCGCCAGTGCATCGGCATATATCCAACCTACCAGAGGCAGCCACAAAAAAAACAAAACTACAAAAACGACGAATTTCGGTATGGAAATGTACCCGCCGTACTGGATAGCACCTAACAATAAACCCGGCATATGCCTACTCCGTTAAAAATTATATAAGTCCGCTTGTGCTTGCTCTTATTCCCTTGAGAGCCATTTTCAGTTCGTCTTTGTTCGGAGCGTATTCAAACCCAACTTTCGGGTCAATCGTTCCGCTTTTAATAAGCTCGCAGAGATTATATGTAAAGTCCTGCATGCCTTCATTGAGACTGCTCTTAATAACGGTGGTCAAGTCTCCCTCTCTGCTTTCTGCTATCAGTTTCCGCACGGTGGCATTTGCCAGCAACACTTCCACTACGGGCACTCTGCTCACTCCCTCCTTTATCGACGGCAACAGTTTCTGGCTGATTATCGACCTCAAGCACAAGCTTAGCGTCTGTCTTACAAGATCTCTTTCTACCTGCGGGAACAAATCCAGCAGCCTTTGAACGGACTGTGGAGCATCTTCTGAGTGCATCGTTCCAAATACCATATGCCCCGTTTCGGCCGCTCTCATAGCAGCGGTTACGGTTACGGCATCCCTCATTTCCCCGACCAATACAACATCCGGGTCCTGCCTCATTAGACTTTTTAGCGCTTCGTCATAATTAGCGACATCAATTCCGACCTCTCTTTGCGATACAATAGCTTTTCCATCCTTAAAGATGTACTCAATCGGATCTTCTACAGTCACAATATGGCTTGATCTTGTTCTGTTAATAAAATCAATCATTGACGCTATAGTAGTACTTTTTCCCGACCCAGTAGCCCCTACTACTAAAACGAGTCCTTGATGATGTCCAGCTATCTTCTCAACGATAGGCGGTAAATGCAGTTGTTCAAAAGGCGGAATAGTGGACTCTACTCTCCTTGCGGCCAAGCTTATAACACCACGCTGGCGAAAAACATTTATTCTAAAGCGGTTTTCACCGTCCAGGTCGTGGGCAAAGTCAATCTGGCCATGCTCCATAAAGAAGTCTTTTTGCTGCGGGCTGAAAAGCTCTAAAACCAGCTTTTCGATTTGTTCGGCCGGCATAGGAGGTGTGTTTGTGTTTTTCAAGCTTCCCTGAACCCGCAATTTAGGAGGCTGACCCGCTTTAAGATGAAGGTCGCTTGCTTTTGTTTTTACCGCAAGTTTGAAGTACTTATTCAGTTCCGGTTCCGGACCAGAGGCTGATTTTGTACTGATTGGTTGTGCTTCTGTCATAATAATCCTTATCGTCTTATATAATGAGTCCGAATGCGTAATTACTACATTTGCTACCAGCAAATTGTTTGCCGCGATCCGGACAGACAAGTTATTATAGTATAAGCTCCCATATATTCTTGTCAATATGGCCAAATTTGATTTTCAAGGCAAATATAATTTCTGATAATCCTAAGAAATAAGCCTTGTTTGGCCTGAGAACAGCGCAAAAATACTTGCTTGGTCGTAAATTACAATCTATTATACGGTTTGAAGCTGAACGAAGAATCTTTATAAGGAAAAGGAATTTTATGAATATGACAGCAGCAACTCCAGGATTAAGTCAAATTGATGACCTTTGTATTCAAACGATACGATTTTTGAGTGTTGACGGTGTTCAGGCAGCCAATTCCGGACACCCGGGGATGTGTATGGGAATGGCCGCGGCGGCGCATGTGCTATGGACCCGCCATTTACGGCATAACCCGGATAATCCGCTCTGGCATAATCGGGACAGGTTTGTCCTCTCAGCAGGGCACGGTTCAATGCTGCTTTATTCGCTGCTGCATCTGCACGGCTATCCGATTGAGCTTGAGGAATTGAAAAAATTCCGTCAACTCGGCAGCAAGACACCGGGACATCCTGAATACAAGCCTGAGTGGGGCGTTGAAGCGACAACCGGCCCGCTGGGCCAGGGATTTACCAATGCCGTAGGTATGGCGGTGGCTCAGAAATATCTGGCGGCTTATTACAATAAGCCGGGGTTTGAGCTGTTTGATTATAATGTATATGTCATTGCCGGCGACGGCTGTATGCAGGAAGGCATCACCAATGAAGCGGCGTCTTTCGCAGGCCACAACGCTTTGGATAATCTGGTAATAATTTACGACGACAACAGTATTACCATCGACGGCAGCACAGAGCTTTCGATGACCGAAGATGTGGGCAAGCGTTTTGAAGCTCTTGGCTGGTATGTTCAGGAAGTTTCAGGAGATGGTACGGATATGGCATCATTTGAGGCGGCTTTGAACAACGCTAAAAACCAGAAAGAAAAGCCCTCTCTTATCAAGCTGCAAACTCAGATAGGTTACGGAAGCCCGAACAAACAGGGCAAAGCCAGCACTCACGGCTCTCCGCTTGGTGAGGATGAGATTCGACTTATGAAAGAAAAATTCGGTTGGGATCCCGATAAGAGCTTCGTTGTCCCAGAGGAAGCCAGAGAGCATATCGATAATTTTACAAAGCAAGGTAAAGAGCAGGAAAACAAATGGAATAAGATGCTGGCTGATTATCAAAAGCAGTATCCTGATCTTGCTGAGAAGTTAAAATGCGCATCTGATCCTGACTGCAAGTGTGTGGACATAGAAAAGCATTTACCGAAATTTGATCCGGACAAACCAATGGCCACACGCAAGGCTTCGGGTACTGTTCTTGATGCTTTAATGCCCCACCTGCCGATGGTAATGGGCGGTTCGGCTGATTTGACGCCGTCTAACAATACAATGTTCAAAACCGCTGAGGATTTCACAAAAACCAATAGGCTTGGAAGGTATATCCGCTATGGAATTCGAGAACATGCAATGGGCGGGATAATGAACGGTATCTCCACGACCAACATCGTTCGGCCATACGGCGGGACTTTCCTGGTTTTCTCCGATTATATGCGTGCGTCTGTGCGAGTAGCGGCGATGTCCAACTACCGTTCTATTTTCGTATATACTCACGACAGTATAGGTCTGGGCGAGGATGGACCTACTCATCAGCCGGTTGAGCATTTGGCGTCGCTTCGGGCAATGCCGAATCTTATGGTCTGGAGGCCTGCCGATGCGAATGAAACAGCCTATGCGTGGAAGTATATCCTCGAAAATCGGCGGCCAGCAGCGATAACACTCAGCAGGCAGGGAATACCTATTATAAATCAGGACAAATATCCTTCCGCTTCTAACGCCGAAAAAGGAGCTTATGTGCTGCTAAAAGCGGATAACCCGCAGGTGCTGCTGCTGGCAACAGGTTCGGAAGTAGAGGTCGCACTGGCGGCGGGAGAACAATTGCAGGATGAAGGAGTAGCGGCACAGGTAGTTTCGATGCCGTGCTGGGAGTTGTTTGAAATGCAAAGCCAGGAATATAAGGATTCTGTATTGCCTAATAAATGCAGCGCCCGCGTGGGCATAGAGGCGGCGGTTTCCTTGGGCTGGGACAAGTATCTTGGCTGTACCGGCAAATTCATCGGACTCTCGACATTCGGCGAATCCGGTCCTTATAAAGAATGTTTTGTCAAATTCGGCATTACCGCTGATAATATAGTTGCGACCGCCAAGGAGCTTATATAAAAGTTTCGGCACAAACCAAACGCATTGTCTTCAGGGCCTGCTGTTATATCAGTTGGCCCTGTTCTTATATGTGGACAGAACATCAGCATCTCGGATATAGTAATAGACGGAGCTTTTTTACGCTCTGGCAAAATGATTAACAAACTCGGCGAAGAAAAAACCATTAACCAAATCGCCTCGCTTCTGGCGGCGGCAAAGCCCTCGGAGGCCCCCATACAGGTTCAGGGCACATGGGGGTCGTTCGGCGCATTGCTGACGGCATGGCTAAGCAGGCAGCTTAAAAGGCCGATACTTCACATCCGTCCGCATATCGACGACGCCGACCGCGCGGTTGACGATCTGCGAACATTCGGGGCTGAAAATGTTGAGCATTTACCTGCATGGGAAGGTGACGAGGAGCTGGCCGACGCCACCGATGAAATCCGTGCCGAAAGACTCAAACTAACGCAGAAGCTATCTGCAATTAGCGAGAATCAGCAGAGTCCGATTATCAGCACATCCGTGCAGGCGCTTTGCCAGCCTATTCCACAACCCGAGCTTATACGGGAAAAATCGTTAAAGCTTATAACCGGCGGCACCGTCTCGCCGGAAAATATAATCGCTTGGCTCAGCGATAACGCTTTTGAGCGGGTTGACCGTATCGACCTGCCGGGCCAGTTCGCCCGCCGCGGCGGCATAATAGATATTTTCGCACCGCTGTTAAGTGCAGACCTGAATAAAAAAGACAATAGTCCAGACTCGCAGTCTCATGATGTTCAGCCGGTTCGCATAGAGTTTTTCGGAGATGAAATCGAAAGTATCCGCCGGATAGACCTGGACAGCCAGCTTTCTACAGCCCAGATTAAATCTCTGGAGATAGTTTCAACTATCTGCGGCACGGGTCAGCAGGCGACGGAGCTTTTTTTGAATGTCCTGCCTAAAAACACGCTGATAATAATGGATGAACCGACGGACTTGCAGGATGTCGCGGGAGTTTTCATAGAGCGGTCGCTGGATAGCGGGAGGCTTTATACCTGGGATGATATTTATGCCGCGACGGAAAATTTTCCGCAGATGCACCTTTGGCGGTTCGCGCCGCAGGCAGACAATGAATTTATCTCGCTGGATATAAAAAGCGTCCAGCAGTTTCAGCACAAAGCGACCTCTGCCTGGGCAGGGCATAAGCAGGGCTTGCAGGATCTGGTCGAGGCGGCAAAGAAGAACACAGTGTATCTTTACTGCGAACGCCATGCTGAAATAAAAAGGGTTCGCCAGATAATCGAAGATGAACACGGCAAAGTTCCGCCCAATTTCTATCTCGTTCCGGGCTTTCTGAATCAGGGCTTCGCTATAGAATCTCTCAAAACAATCCTCATAAGCCATCATGAGCTTTTCGGTCAGTTCACGGTCAGGAGAAAACAGCGACCCGTTCGGCCAAGCGCGCCGGTGGACACGCTGGCTGAGCTTACTCCGGGTGATTATGTGGTGCATCTTTCTTACGGCATAGGCAAGTTTCTCGGCATAAAAACCATAGAACAGCCCGAGGGTAAAAGCGAATATCTGACCATTCAATACGCCGATGGTGTCAAGATACAGGTTTCCGTGACTAATATCGCACTGGTTCAGAAATATATCGGCACCAGCCCGAAAAGACCGAAACTGAGCAAACCCGGCTCAAAAAAATGGCAGAGGCAAAAAGAAAAAGTGGCTGAGTCGGTTGAGGATCTGGCCGCCGAACTTCTGGAAGTTCAGGCAAAGCGCGAGGCACTAGGCGGGATAGCTTATGAGGAGGATTCGCATTATCAGGCTCAGTTCGAGGAGTCCTTCGCCTTTACCGAAACGGCTGACCAGCTAACCGCTATAGAGCAGATAAAATCCGATATGGAAAAACCAGTCGCTATGGACAGGCTGCTTTGCGGTGATGTCGGTTACGGCAAGACAGAGCTGGCAATGAGGGCGGCTTTTAAGGCAGTCGAAAACGGCAGGCAGGTGGCGGTTCTGGTGCCGACAACAGTGCTTTGCGTTCAGCACGCGAGGACATTTACCGAAAGATTCGCGGATTTTCCAATTGAGATAGAGGCTCTGAATCGCTTCAGGACAACCAAAGAAGCCCGCGAGATTATCGAACGCACCCAGAAGGGCAGAGTTGATATTTTGATCGGCACACATAGGTTATTGAGCAAAGACATCGGCTTTAAGGATATTGGCCTGCTGATTATCGACGAGGAACAACGGTTCGGGGTAGAGCATAAGGAAAAGCTCAAACGCCTGCGCGTCAATATTGATGTTCTTACTATGACCGCCACACCGATTCCGCGAACGCTGCATATGTCGCTTATGGGTCTTCGTGACATAAGCTCGCTCAGTACGCCGCCCCTTGACAGGCGAAGCGTGGTCACCAGCGTATGTCGATACGATAAACAGCGAATACGCAAGGCAGTGCTGCACGAGATAAACCGCGAAGGACAGATGTTCTT
>PWDX01000199.1 GCA_003553245.1 Phycisphaerae bacterium | reverse complement strand
TGTAAAATATACATCTAATGCAGGCTTAGAACTGCAAGCTCACATTATTTTAGCAATATCACTCGGCTTAAAATAAAAAGGCGGCGATGGGATTCGAACCCATGAATAACGGTTTTGCAAACCGTCGCCTTAGGCCGCTTGGCTACGCCGCCAAATCGCAAAAAAACTAGCCCTGCTGAATATCGGCTTACATTACATAAAACCGGCCAATATTGCAAGAAAATTAAAGTCAAAATCTATTACTTTGGCTCATATCGAAACCAAGCATTCCAGAGATATCTGGAAAAGCGTCCTATCTTCATCATAGCTCCCCGCACACGCACATTAATATTCAGCAGGCGGCCTCAACACAGACAGCGATAATTTCAGGTTGCTAAAAGCCGAACTTTCTTTTACAATTAGTCATAGTCATAGCATAAGCATAAAGTTAGAAATTCGAAATCAGAAGGGAATTATGGCTAATAAATCAAATAAAAACCGAATATTGTGCAGTTTTTGTGCTCGTTCAACTACTCAGGCAGGCACCTTTATAGAAGGCCCGGGCGAAGTCTATATCTGCCCTGAATGCGTTGACCTTTGTCATAATATCGTCCAGCAGAACCGCAGAAGAATGGCACAGCCGGCTTTCAGCGAAGGCAAGCTGCCTACGCCGCGAAATATTAAGGAATACCTTGACCAGTATGTGATAGGCCAGGAACACGCAAAGCGATACCTTTCCGTAGCCGTGCATAACCATTATAAACGACTTATGCATGCCGAGGGTGCTGATAAGGAAATCGAGCTCGATAAATCTAATGTACTTTTGATAGGCCCTACCGGCTGCGGTAAAACCCTGCTCGCACGCTCGCTGGCACGGCTTTTGAAAGTACCTTTCGCTATCTGCGACGCCACGACCGTTACAGAGGCAGGGTATGTCGGAGAGGATGTCGAAAATCTGCTGCTTAGACTCCTCCAGGCCGCTGATTACGATATACAATCTGCTCAGCGGGGGATTATATATGTGGACGAGATTGATAAAATTGGTAAAACCAGCCAGAATGTTTCTATTACGCGTGATGTTTCCGGCGAAGGTGTCCAGCAGGCGCTTTTGAAAATGCTCGAGGGTACGATGGCCAATGTACCACCACAGGGCGGCAGAAAACACCCCGAACAGGCCTACATTCAGATCGACACCAGTCAGATACTGTTTATTTGCGGCGGGACTTTCGTCGGGCTGGAAAGTATCATTAAAAAACGGCTTGGCAGAGAACAGATAGGTTTTGGCTCGGAGCTCTCAACAGAAAGCAAAGGCTCGCGCGAATACGAAGATATCATCAGCGAGGTTACGCCCGAGGATTTGACCAGTTACGGTATGATTCCGGAACTTGTGGGTCGTTTGCCTGTTATTACTACGCTGACACGACTCGATGAAGATGCGTTGGTACAGATATTGACCGAGCCTCGAAGCGCACTGGTAAAACAGTACAAGAAGTTTTTCGAGATGGAGGAAGCGGAACTGGAATTCACCGAGGAGGCGCTTCGCGCCCTTGCACGCAAGGCGCTAAAACGAAATACTGGCGCTCGCGCTCTTCGAGCGATTACTGAAGAAATGATGGTGGATATAATGTATCGGCTGCCCGAAGAACCTAAGCCGGGCAAATATGTCATAACGCGCGAGATTGTTGAGGACAAGGCTGATTTATTTGAGCAGCAGAAAAAACGCGAATCCGCGTAAGATAACTCAGAGCCTAAAGCTTTTTGACTATAAAACTGTTGGCGGAAAGCAGCAATGGACGCACTTTTACTATTAATCGTCTGTGGTGGCGGATTTTTGCTGGCTTACCATACCTACGGCCGATTCCTTGCTCGTAAAATTTTCAACCTTACCACTGGCAGAAAAGTCCCCTCAAACGAACTTGCCGACGGAATAGACTATGTCTCTACCCGAAGAGGCATAATTTTCGGCCACCATTACACTTCAATTGCAGGCACCGGACCTATAGTCGGTCCGGCTATCGGTATTATATGGGGATGGCTGCCGGCGTTACTTTGGGTGGTCTTTGGATCAATTTTTCTAGGAGCGGTGCATGACTTCGGTTCTCTGGTTGTGTCAATGAGAAATGAGGGCAAAAGTCTCAGTGAAGTCGCGGCAAAATATATCAATATTCGAGTTCGGTTCATTTTTTTCGCTATCGTTTTTCTGACGCTGCTTTTGGTGATTGCGGTTTTCGGTGTGGTTATTGCATCTGTTTTCACGCTTTTTCCATCGTCAGTGCTGGCAGTCTGGCTGCAGATACCAATCGCCGTGGCGCTGGGCTGGGCGGTTTACAAGAAAAACATCAATGTAACGGGGGCAACTATTATTGCCGCATCTGCAATGTACGCCAGTATCGCGCTGGGAGCGCTCCTGGAAAACATCTGGCCCGGCCTGCTACTTCCCAGAGAAATCGCTGGAATACCCCCGACTGGCCTGTGGGTAATTATCCTGCTGATATACGCATGGATTGCTTCGACGCTGTCGGTTACGACTCTGCTTCAGCCCAGGGACTATATTAACGCCTGGCAGCTATTTATTGCCATGGGATTGCTCGTGGTCGGAACTATCACCGCGGCATTTACTGCTGATTTGAGTTTTGCAGCGCCGGCTGTAAATACGGCGGTACCCACAGACACTCCATCATTATGGCCTTTTATGTTTGTTATTATAGCCTGCGGTGCGATATCAGGCTTCCACTCGCTGGTAGCATCCGGCACAAGCCCAAAACAGATAGCATCAGAGCCGGACAGCCTTTTTGTAGGATACGGCTCGATGCTGTTAGAGGGTTTTCTGGCTATACTTGTTATCATCGCTATTGGTGCGGGTGTGGGGATGGCTCTTGAGGTTGACGGAACAACACTTTTCGGCCAGTCGGCCTGGCTTAGTCAATATGACTCCTGGATCGGAGCAAGAGGCCTTGGCGACAGACTCAGCCCATTTATAATCGGCGCAGCCAATATCACAGAAACCATAGGCCTGCCAAAAGCTATGGGCATAGCGATAATGGGTGTTTTTATCGCCTCTTTCGCTGGGACAACGCTTGATACCGCAGTAAGACTCCAGCGATATGTCGTCAGCGAACTTGCAGCAGACATAAAAATGCCTTCACTTGCCAACCGGTGGACAGCCACGACAATAGCCGCCGGAACTGCCGCCGCGCTGGCATTTATGCAGGGAGCAGATGGAACCGGAGCAATGATACTCTGGCCTCTTTTTGGAACAGCAAATCAGTTACTTGCAGCTCTTGCCCTGCTGGTGGTAACAATTTATCTTAGAACGAAGCCCGGCTGCAAGTATCTCGTAACTGCCGTACCGTGTTTGATAATGCTGGTGATAACAAACTGGGCAATGGTAGAGAATCAGCTTAATTTCATCAGAGAGAGAAACTGGCCGCTGGTGATAATCGGAAGCGGGGTGTTTTTGCTCGCGTTGTGGATGACCGTTGAAACAGCGATCTTATTCTTTACAAAATCGCAACAAAAACCGAAAAATATTACTCCGGGCGCTCAATCGGAACTAACCGAAACTGCGCAGATACAGGCTCCTGATTAAGTTCGATGGCTTCCTGACGAAGATAATCTTGTGGAAAATTGTAAATCAGGTCACGCCTGATTATTTCTTCTCCCTGGCTCTGCCTGTCTCCGTCAGCTATCTCCAAAAGAACCTGAAATCGACGGTTTTCATAAGCTCGTTTGGCCTCTTCGGATCCCAGCACCCTTATAGCGCTTAGCACCTGTTCACGATTTAGCAGTTCAACTTCGTACCTGCCCTGAACATTAGCGCTCATAACAAATCCCACCACCGGCGCCGTTACCGTATGAGGAAGTAGCCTTTCCCGCTCGCCGGCCATTCGCACTGCCACCTCCTCCTCTATGGTTCTTGACCACCCTGGAGCAAGCTGGAAATAAGGCCTTTTACGAACCGGGGTAACAACGCTCTGCTCTATTTCTCTGTCACTGAGCCGAACAAAAGCATTGAGCATTTGTCCTGTCCAGTCCGCCGGGACAAAAGCCTCAACCGTTGTAGGCTCAATACTGTCGGCTTCAAGCCTGTTATTGTATTCGTCCAAGGCGATTACATCGAGTTCTCTGCGCTGGAGACCTACCACCTGTACGGGTACTTTGGACGGTTCACAGGATTTTATAACCAGTCCCTGTCGGGCAAATATATCACTCTGCCGCAGCAAATTCAGAACATCCAGCGTATAAGGGCCCGGCTCGGTCATCCCCTCCTGATGAGGGTCAAAGAAAAAACGGAAATCGAGCGTTCCCTCATTTATCTGGCGGCGAAGATCAGCAATGCGTGACGCTGGGCCAACAACTGTTACCTCAGATACTTCGATGCTCGACTGCTCATTGAAGCTTACCCATAGATTTTCTCGGCTCGGGCGAGTAATCTGAATTACCGCTCCGGTGAAAGTGTATGTCTCATCAACAGCAAGGTCAGCCCAAACCCAAATCAGCACCGTCAGAACAATTGCCAGAACGATCTTTGGATAATTGAATCTTTTTTCTTTTTCTATCGCCAATGCATTAACTCCCTGCTGCGGCTTTGCGTTTGGGAACTTTCCAGAACCTGTGACTGATTCTCTCGCTCTCGCCGCCACTTCCGACAAGGTGTTTTCTAAGCTGGGCTTCGGTAACATTTCTGGCCAACTTACCGCCCTCAGCAATAGAAACTATTCCTGTTTCCTCGCTTACGACTATCACGCTTGCATCGGAGCCGCTGGTTATTCCTATGGCCGCACGATGCCGTGAACCCAGGTCAACCCCGTCAATTGTCGAAGCGTCCGCCAGTGGAAGCTGAACTCTGGCCGCGACAATCTGGTCTTCACGGACAACTACCGCCATATCATGCAGCGGCGTGCCCGGCTCGAATATGGTCCGTAAAAGCTCCGAGCGCACTTCTGCATTGAGGGATATTCCGGTTTCAATGAACTCACCGAGCGCGACACGGTTTTCCAGAACGATAATCGCGCCTATTCTGGAGGCGGAGAGTTTTGTTACGGCATTTATTATCTCCTCAGCGGTTTTGAAACGCCGTTCGGAGGCGCTCTGCATAAAGCTGGCTTTACCTATACGAATCAAAGCTCGCCGGATTTCCGGTTGAAAGGCCGCGACCGCAATAACCAGAACCGCTATTACGAATCCGCCGTAAAGAAATTCCAGCCGTTCGAGTTTTACACGCGCAACTACCAGCCGAAGAATTCCCAGACTTAAAACCCCCGCGATAAGAACAAATATTATTCCCCTAAAAAGCCGCTCGCCGCGTGTTCCTTCGAGAAAATCGACCGCCCAATACACAACAAGCCCTATTAACAGAAGTTCGATGGCTACCACCCAAATGTCGTAGCCTGCCACTCTGCTAAGATAATCGAACAGTATCTGCACCAATGACCCTCTGTTGAAACTCCGTGCCCTTAACGCACATCCCCCTACTAAAATACCAAGTATCGATGTTTTTAAGGAATATGCAGATGTGTCAATGAGCTGGGCTTATCAAGCATAAGCACTGTTTCGATGTCTTCAGCCATCAGATGGGAATTGATCCATCGTGCCCTTCTTTGCCGAATTCTTCGCTCCATTGCAGTTTCACCCGGCGGCGATGAAGCACACCCGCTTACTGAAAGGCCGAAAACCGCTAAAATTAAGATAAAAACCGCTTTTACGATTAATTTTTTCATCGTGCATCCTTTAAAAATCTGTAGGCCAAACCAGCTCCTGACGCCGATTTCAATGCTTCTATAGCACACTTTCGATTGATTGTAACCTCATTATACAAGTATTGTGAGGTTATGTCAATTTATTCTTTGTGTATATTTCGCGGGTTGGAAATTTTCTTAATGTTGCTTAATTTGGAAGATGTAGAGAGTATGGGCAAGTAAAAAGTTAGTAAATTTTGGTATTTTAAGTGCTGTTTTGGGTACTTTTTTGCAAAAAAACGCAAAATTGTGGCGCGAAATCCGCGAAGAGTTCAGAGATTTCAGTGTCGATTTGTTCAGGGGGCTCTTATACTCAGCCAGGAGGATAAGCGTATGATGCGAAAAATGCAGCGGCATTTGAGTTCGGCATTGACACCAGGACGATATCTGTTAAACTAATCACCACAAAGTGAAACCCGTAGAATTGCGGTAAAGCACTGATCAAGCCTATGGCGGCGTAGCTCAGCTGGTTAGAGCGTGGGATTCATAAGCCTAAGGTCGGTGGTTCGAGTCCACCCGCCGCTATTTCAAGCCCCTCCAAATAAGGCACTTGCAGGGGTTTTCTTTTTGCCTTTATGCTGTATTTCATGCTTTACAGCGGATGTTTTGGGCTGATGAGGTGTATACTGCAAGGGTTTATGAAATGGAGCCAATGGGATTCGAACCCACGACCTCTTGCATGCCATGCAAGCGCTCTCCCATCTGAGCTATGGCCCCTAAAACTTATATATTACCAGAATCGGATTCCTTTGGCAAGTCACTTTTTCTAAACCACACCACAGAATTTGCCGGAGTTTGAAATTTGTTGCCCCCGAAGCTATAATATTCTGACATAAAAACCGTGTAAAACTGCAAAATAACAGGAAGAAGGCGATAATTGCTCATAAGAAAACAATTCATCATCACCGGTCAGGTTCAGGGCGTAGGCTTTCGCCCTGCTACATACAAACTGGCAAAAAAACTGAAACTGACCGGACGCATATATAACCACGCCCAAGGCGTAACGCTTCAGGCTCAGGGTTCGCCGGAAGCCCTTAAAAATCTTGAAGCCGTACTGAAAAACGGTGCCGTACTGCCGCCTCTGGCAAAAATTAAAACAATAAAGATACTCGAAATACCAGCCCTTAAAGATGAGGCTGCCTTTACCATCGACCCCAGCGACCAAGCTGGCCAAAAAACCTCACAGGTGTTGCCCGACACCTCTGTATGCGCCGACTGCCTGGCTGAGATGTACCAGCCCAAAGATTTTCGATACCTTTACCCTTTTATAAACTGCACAAACTGCGGGCCAAGATACTCTATCATAAAAACCATCCCCTATGACCGCGCCAACACCACCATGGCAGATTTCCGGATGTGCCAGAAATGCTCAAAGCAGTATAACAACCCTTCAGACCGAAGATTCCATGCCCAGCCGGTAGCCTGTACCAATTGCGGGCCAAAAATCACCCTGACCGACAAAACCGGCAAAATCATCCAGTCTCAAAGCGATAAAGTTGTAAGCACCGCCGCTAAAATGTTAAAGGCCGGCAAAATACTTGCTGTCAAAGGCATCGGCGGCTTTCACCTTGCGGTGGACGCTTCGAATGAAACGGCTGTACGACAACTGCGACTGCGAAAAAAACGAGATCATAAACCGTTCGCGCTTATGGCTCGCTCACTCAAAGCTATAAGAAAATATGCGCAAACAACTGAAAAGACAGAAGAACTGCTGACAAGCCCGCAATCTCCAATAGTTCTCCTGCCCAAAAAACCCAAAGCACAGATAGCCCCCTCGACGGCGCCGGGCGTAGGAACTTTCGGCTTTATGCTCTGCTACGCTCCTCTGCATTTTCTACTATTTGATTACGGCCCTGAAGTGCTGGTAATGACCAGCGCCAATATTTCTGATCAACCCCTGATTTGTAAAAATGATGAAGCCTTGGAAAAACTCGCCGACATTGCTGATGCTTTTGTTATGCACAATCGTGAAATTTTCCGCCAGGTCGATGACTCCATAGTCCACATCATCGCTGACCACACAGCCCTGCGAAGACGAAGCAGAGGCTATGTCCCCGAGCCGATATTTACACAGATCGCCGCCCCAAAACACATATTGGCAACGGGTGCGGATATGAAAAACACTTTCTGCCTAGCAAAAAATAACCAACTAATACTCAGCGAGCATATAGGCGACCTCGAAGACGCAGAAGTTTATCGGCACTATCTCGCGTCCATAGCCCACCTGGCAGGCCTTTTCGAAATCGAACCCCAAGTCATTGCTTGTGACTTGCACCCTGCCTATATCTCGACAAATTACGCACTTTCACTAAAAAACATGGAAATAATGCGCATTCAACATCACTGGGCACACATAGCCTCTGTACTGGCTGAGCACAACCACCCCAGCCCTGTAATAGGCATCGAATGCGACGGAACAGGTTACGGAACCGACGGCGCAGTCTGGGGATGTGAACTAATGACAGCCGACCTGGCCGACTTTCAAAGAATCGGTCACCTGGCCTATTACGACCTGCCGGGGGGCGATACCGCCTCCAAGGAAGCGATTCGCCCGGCCATCGCTCTGCTTTTCCAGGCTTTCGGAGATGATTTCAATCCTCTCGACTTCGCCGATATTCTCGAGCCAATCGAAAGCGATACAAAAAAGCATCAAATCATACTAAAACAACTGCAAAACGGCATAAACACAGTCAAAACATCCAGCCTTGGCAGAGTCTTCGACGCCGTAGCCGCCATCGTGGGACTCGGCAGCCAAAATAATTTCGAAGCTCAGCTTCCTATCGCCCTCGAAGCCATCGCTGCTGAAGATATCCGTGACTGTTACGATTTTCAAATCACCGCCGATTCGCTGCTGCTGGATTTACGCCCTGCTATTCGTCAAATAATACACGACAAGCGAAACGGACTTGAAGTTTCTGACATTTCAGCCAAATTTCATAACTGCCTCGCTACCGCACTGGCACAATGGGCGCATACCGCTGCCAAACGCACCGGACTTAAAGATATAGCAATAAGCGGCGGAGTATTCTGCAATCGCTATCTAACCAACCGTCTGGTAACAGCATTGCAGAACAAAGGCTTGAATGTACTTCTGAATCTACAGGCCCCTGCCAATGACAGCGGCATAGCCTTAGGACAAGCGGCCATAGCCGCTCATCGACTGACATTGTAGTCACCAGAGCTTATGTCTTTGATTCTGGCATTGGTTTCTGCTCAAGTTCGGCACGGACACGAGGCAAAGAATCAGGATACTCTCGCTGTAAAAACTCTATCATCTTCTCCCTCAGATAACACCTCAAATCCCATGCCGACCCCGCATCGCCTGCGCTAACTAATAGACGAACCTCTACCGTACGCTCGGTAGCATTGGTTACCTGTACGACATTGACCTTGCCGTCCCACAACTTATGCCCTTGCAACAGACGCGTAAGCTCACCTCGTATCGCCTCAAGCGGCACGGTGTAGTCCATATAAATAAACACCGTCCCAAGAATATCAGCCGTAACCCGCGTCCAGTTCTGGAAAGGTCTTTCAATAAAGTGAGTTATCGGAACAATAAGCCTGCGCAAATCCCATATCCTAACAACAACATAAGTCAGAGTTATCTCCTCAATTCTTCCCCATTCACCCTCCACAATCACAACATCATCAGCGCGGATCGGCTGTGTAAAAGCTATCTGCATACCGGCCACAAATGTCCCCAGCGTCCGCTGAGCGGCAAAACCAATAATCACTCCTGCAATACCAGCCGAGGCAAGCAGTCCCCTGCCAAGCTGCTCGACCCCCTCGAATGTCATCAGCATCGCTCCTACCGTCAGAATTACGATAATAACCGTAATTACCCGACGCACAACATTAAGCTGTGTCCGCACTTTCCGAGCGCGAAGATTATCCCTAATATCAACATCAAACCGGTCATAAACAGTATCCTGGAAAACCCACGCCAAACGGTTAATCAGCCAGGCTACGGTAAATATCAGCAACAGGCTAAGAGCGTGTTGAATGCCGCGAGTAACCGGGCCTACCTCCTCGATTTGCCGTATGACAAAAAACACCGCCGCCGTTACCAGCAGCCAACGACCTGCACGCCGGCAATGTTTGTTAATAATCCCATCCGGCAGAAGCTCACTCTTATCGCTGATCCGACGAAATAAACGAAAAATCACCAGGTGCACCAGCAAAGCAACCCCCACTGCCAACGCAACCGCCAAAAGGACAAAAGCAAAATCCCAAAACCATTCGATAATCACTTCTAAATCCATATCCCTACCCTAATATCAGATTTTATCTTTTTCAACAAAAACACTCCGCTAATCCGGCATCTCAAAAAACTCACCGCAGGATTTCAGCTCCGCCTTCTTCGATTCATCCAACCCTATCTGTTCATCACTAAGGTAACATTCCGGCTCAGGAGCCATCGGATCGCCGAAATGAATATCCGCCCGGACGCGCAAACTGCCGCCGCACGCCTCAAAATAACGACACACCCGGCAGCGACCTTTAACAAATCGCCGTCTATTACGCAACCGCCGCAGCAGCGGCTCATCACGGTTAGTCCATATCCTGCTAAACGGCATTTCACGAATATTGCCAAGATTATAATGTCCCCAGAACTGATCCGGATGAACAAAACCATTATAATCAATGCACCCAATGCCTATACCGCTGCTGTTCAATCCTCCACCGTTCCAGCTAAGAAGCTTCCACACATCTTCAGCCCTGCTCGAGCCCTCCTCAAGCAGCTTCAGATACAAATATACACCATCAACATGATTATCCACCGTAAGAATATCCGTCTTTTTACCTCCTGCTCTAAATTCCCTGCACCGCTTGAGTATTTTATCCACCGCCAGTCGGCTTTGCTCGTGCCATAGCCGTTGCTCTGAAATATCCCCTCCCCGTCCGCTTGGCACCAGATGGTAAAAACACGCACGCTCGATCCCCTCTGATTCGAAAAAATCAAAAAACTTATCCAAATCCTCAACATTTTGCCGCGTAAGCGTAAGTCGCAAGCCTACACGCACCCCGACATTCATACAATTTCGTATCCCCTCTACGGCACTGTCAAACGCCCCGATTACGCCTCGAAATCTGTCATTGACAGATCCTATGCCATCGAGACTGACGCCTACATAAGAAACACCCGCCTCTTTAATTTGCTCAGCCTTACCGTTATCTATCAGAGTCCCGTTAGTGGAAATGACCGTCCGAAGCCCGCACGCCCTCGCATAATTAACAAGCTCGAACAAATCCTCCCGCATAAGCGGCTCACCACCGCTGAAAAGCACCGAGGGCACACCAAAATCAGCCAAATCATCCAGCACCGCTTTGGCTTCTGCGGTGTTCGGCTCAGCCGACGCCCGACCCGCTCCACTGTCATTGTAACAATGTACGCACTTTAAATTACACGCCCTGGTAATATTCCAGACAACTATCGGCTTCCTGTCACGAGCACGCACAGGCACAACATCACTGCTGCGCTGGCCGCCGCCTTTCTGACCGTAGCGGATCCAATCACCGCCGGTAACCTCATCACAATACAATTTGCTTATATTTATCACTTCTTACCGCTTCAACCATTATTCGTTATTCGTTCGATATGAGCCTCAAACCCCACACCCCAGCCGCAAAATCAGCCGCGATAACCTTCCCTGTATTATCAATAGCATCATATTAGCGAAAAGCCAAAATAAACGCAAATCAAAACACTAAAAACCCTATACAACTCAACTATAGCTCAATGCCAAACTGTAAAATTTATTCAATCTGTGCTCACACATCGAGATTATTCTTTGACTACGCCCGATTATGGCGTTATTGTGGAAATAGAACAGTAAAACTATGTTAATTATACCCATTGACTACTAAGCTCGGCCATTAATGGTAAATTTGACAGTCGAGCATAATTTCGGGAGACTGGAAGATGATAAACCTCGAGGGAAGAAAACGCGTAATAATTGAAAATGTCCAGCCGACAATAAACGGTGGTCAATTTCCTGTAAAACGCGTCACAGGCCAGACACTGAAAGTTTACGCCGACATATTCGCAGACGGCCACGACCTGATAGCGGCAGAGCTGCTCTACAAAAAAGCTGGGGATAAAAACTTCCGCTCAGTCCCTATGAAAGAAATCGTAAACGACCGCTGGCAGGGCCGCTTTACAGTTGAGCAGGTAGGAAACTATTATTACAACATACGAGCATGGATAGACCACTTCCGCACCTGGCAGCACGATGTCAGAAAAAAAACAGAAGACAACCAAAAGGTGGCGGTGGAACTGCAAATGGGCGCAGCCTATCTGCGAGAAGTTGCCCAAAATGCCGGAGGCTATGACAAAAAACAAATGCTCAAATGGACTGATAAGCTCGACAGCGGACACACTGATGAAACCATAGCTCTGGCATTGAGTGAAGAACTTTCCGAAATGGTTGATCTTTACGAACAGAGACCCTATGCGGCGACACTTAAACAGGATCTGGTTGTGACAGTTGACCGCTCCAGGGCTATTTTTAGCAGTTGGTATGAGCTTTTTCCCCGCTCGTGCGGGCGCGAGACAGAACACGGAACCTTCAAAGATGTTGAAGCCATGCTCGCAGATATTGCCAAAATGGGCTTCGATGTTCTCTATCTGCCGCCAATTCACCCGATAGGCAAAAAACACCGAAAAGGCAAAAACAACTCTCGCACGGCCCGGCCAGACGAACCAGGATCGCCCTGGGCCATAGGCTCAAAAGAAGGCGGACACAAGTCAATACATCCACAGCTCGGAACGATGGCAGACTTCGAGTCACTGGTAAGCCAAACAAAAGCTCACGGGATGGAAATAGCTATGGACTTGGCTTTCCAATGTTCACCGGACCACCCCTATGTCAAAGAACACCCCGAATGGTTTAAGTGGAGGCCGGACGGAACTGTGCAATTCGCCGAAAATCCACCAAAAAAATACGAAGATATTATCCCACTGAATTTCGAAACCGAAAAATGGCCTCAGCTATGGGCAGAACTAAAAAGCGTCATTGACTTCTGGATAGAAAAAGGCGTCCGAATCTTCAGAGTAGATAACCCCCATACCAAGGCATTTCCTTTCTGGCAGTGGGCCATAGAGCAGACAAGAAAAAACCACCCCGATACAATCTTTCTGGCAGAAGCATTCACCAGACCAAAGGTTATGCACCGACTGGCGAAAATAGGATTCAACCAGTCATACACATATTTCACCTGGCGAAACACAAAACACGAACTCCAGGAATATCTCACCGAGCTTACAAAAACAAACCTGTCCGATTATTTCCGTCCAAACTTCTGGCCAAACACGCCGGATATCTTCTCCGAATATCTGCAATACGGCGGAAAACCTGCCTTTATAATAAGGCTTATACTCGCCGCCACGCTCTCAAGCAATTACGGCATCTACGGCCCTGCATACGAACTGTGCTTTAGCGAAGCATTTGGCACCAAAGGCGAATATCTCGACAGTGAAAAATTCGAAATAAAAGACTGGGACAGACACGCACCCGGCAATATTTCCCACATCATAGAACGCACCAACCAAATAAGGCGAGAACACCCGGCGCTACAGGAGACCAACAACATTGATTTTCTGCATATCGATAACGACATGCTGCTTTGCTACATTAAAGCCACCGAGGATTTTTCAAACATCATACTAACCGCCGTCAATATAGACCCCTACCACACCCAGTCCGGCTGGGTGCAGATTCCGCTTGATAAATTCCAAATACCTCACGACCAGCCTTACATGCTCCACGATATGCTGACGAACGATAAATACATCTGGCAGGGACAGACCAATTTCATAGAACTAAACCCGCATATAATGCCCGCGCATGTGATGATACTGCACAGAAAACTCAAACGAGAAACAGATTTTGACTACTTTATGTAACTCAGGAGAAGCAACTTGGCAAAAAAAGACTCAACATCCTTGACTAAAGAACCGCTTTGGTACAAAGACGCTATAATATACGAACTGCATGTAAAGTCTTTCTTTGACTTCAATGATGACGGCATAGGTGACTTCAAAGGCCTTACCCAGAAACTCGACTACTTTCAGGAACTCGGCGTTACTGCGCTTTGGCTTCTGCCTTTCTATCCATCACCGCTGAAAGATGACGGTTACGACATTGCCGATTATTTCCGAGTGCACCCGGACTACGGGACCCTGGCCGACTTTAAACGATTTCTAAAACAAGCCCATAAAAGGGATATCAGGGTAATTACAGAACTTGTCATAAATCATACATCAGACCAGCACCGCTGGTTCAAACGCGCCAGAAAAGCAAAACCAAACTCCATCTGGAGAGACTTTTATGTCTGGAGCGACACGCCCGAAAAATACAAAGACGCAAGGATCATCTTCACAGATTTTGAGAATTCAAACTGGTCCTGGGACCCCGTAGCACAAGCTTACTACTGGCACCGTTTTTACGACCACCAGCCGGACCTGAATTTTGACAACCCTCGCGTACGAGAAGAAATTTTCCGGGTTCTGGATTTCTGGTTTGATATGGGCGTTGACGGCCTCCGTCTCGATGCTGTCCCGTATCTTATCGAGCGAGAAGGAACAAACTGCGAAAACCTTCCCGAAACGCATCAGTTCTTAAAAGAACTCCGAGCACATGTAGATCAAAAATTCACCGACAAAATGCTTCTTGCCGAAGCAAACCAGTGGCCCGAAGACGCCGCTACATATTTTGGCAACGGCGATGAATGTCACATGGCTTTCCATTTCCCCGTTATGCCCAGATTATTTATGGCTTTGAGAATGGAAGACAGTTTCCCAATATTTGACATACTCGACCAGAGCAGCGACATACCGGAAACCTGCCAGTGGGCGATGTTCCTGCGAAACCACGATGAGCTCACGCTCGAGATGGTTACGGACGAAGAGCGCGACTATATGTACAAAAGCTACGCCCAGGACCCTCGGGCAAGAATTAACCTGGGCATCCGCCGAAGACTCGCTCCCCTGCTGGAAAATAACCGAAAAAAAATCGAACTTATGAACGCCCTGCTGTTTTCGCTGCCAGGCACACCCGTGCTTTATTACGGCGATGAAATAGGAATGGGCGATAACTATTACCTCGGCGATCGCGACGGAGTGCGGACTCCTATGCAATGGACGCCGGATAGAAACGCCGGCTTCTCAAAAGCCAGCCCGCATAAACTCCATCTGCCTGTGGTAATTGACGCCGAATACCACTATGCCGGCCATAATATAGAAAATCAGCGAAGAAATCCCACTTCCCTGTGGTGGTGGATGTCAATGCTTATCGCTGTGCGCAAACGCTTCAAAGCATTCGGACGAGGAACAATCGAATTTCCACCCTGCGATAACCCAAAGGTCTTCACGATGATTCGAAGATATGAAGACGAAATAATCCTCGTTGTCGCGAACCTCTCGCGATTCTGTCAGGTCGCTCATCCGGATCTGTCCGAATACAACGGCTGCGTCCCCGAAGAAATTTTCAGTGGAAATAACTTTCCCGAAATAACTCCACAGCCTTACACACTGACGCTCGGGCCAAATAACTTTTTCTGGTTCGTCCTTCGAGAACAACCTGAGACCACACATATCGAACCCCAGGAAGTGCCGCAACTGAATCTTAACACGACCTGGAGAAACTTCACCACAAGTAACGATGCCGAAAAAGTAACAAAAATACTCAAAGACTATCTCAAAACCTGCCGCTGGTTCGCCGGAAAAGCAAAACCCATCAGGCGAATCCGCATCGCTGACCATATGTTCTTCGCAGGACAAAACAATCCTACGCAATTGCTCCTGCTGAAAGTCTATTACACCGGAGCGACACAGGAAAGCTACGCAATGCCGATGGGTTTCGCAACAAAGGAAACCGCCCTGAAGATTATGCAGGAATCACCGCAAAGCGTCATAGCCCACGTAAAAACCCGTGACGGCGAAGGAATATTTTTCGAGGCGATCCATGATGAAAAATTCAGAAATGAATTACTCGATATAATTGCACGCAGAGGCAAAAAACGCTCCGGGAAAAACATGCTCGTTGCCACCAGAAGTGCGAAATTCCGAAAGATACTTCGAGAGGATAAACTGCCCCTGGATTCAAGAGTCCTCAAAGTCGAACAAAGCAACACCTCTATAAACTACGACGAGACTTTCTTTTTGAAGCTATATCGAAAACTTGAAAAGGGCGTAAATCCCGATATGGAAATAACTCGCCGCCTCACCGAAGACACCGATTTTGAACACTTCCCATCCTATGCAGGCGGGCTCGAATGGAGGACCGATGGTCAAAAGCCGCTCATAGTGGCAATGCTCACACCGTTTATTGCAAGCCAGGAAGACGCATGGGCATATTCTCTCGACGCCATAGAGAACTACTACGCACAGGCACGAACAGAAGAAAACTCCGTCCAGGAAATACCAGAAATTGACAAAAACATCTCAGGAATTGATTATACGGCGATACCGGAAAAGCTAAGAGACCTCATAGGCCCGTATTACCTGGAAAATATTGCCTTGCTCGGTCAGCGAACAGCCCAAATGCACCTGGCGCTGGCCTCTCTAAAAGGCGATAAAGATGTCCTGCCGGAGTCGTTTTCAATGCTATATCAACGCTCCGTATATCAGTCAACAAGGGCGTTGCTGCGCAAAGTCTTTGCCGAGCTAAAAAGCAACATCAAAACCCTTCCCGAAGAATACATCCCTGAAGCTGAAAAGATTTTAAGTTCCGAAAAAGAGATACTCACCCAGTACAAAAATTTATACAAGCGCAAAATCTCCGCGATGAAAATAAGAATCCACGGCGACTACCACCTCGGTCAGGTGCTGTTCACCGGCAAAGACTTTATCATCATCGACTTTGAAGGAGAACCCGCCAGACCATTAAGCGAACGCAGGCTAAAAAGATCACCCCTGCGAGACATAGCCGGAATGATACGCTCATTCCACTACGCCGCCTACGGCAGCATATTCCTTAGAAGCTCAACAGTAGCCGAAGATCTGCCAAAACTCGAAAAATGGGCCAACCGCTGGTATGCCTCTGTAAGCGGCGTATTTCTAAATGCCTATCTCAAAACAACCGGCGATGCAGGCTTCATTCCCACAGACCAGGAAGACTTCAACACGCTCTTCAACACATTTATGTTGGATAAAGCCGTTTATGAGCTTGGTTATGAGTTGAACAACAGACCTCATTGGACTATGATTCCCATAAGAGGAATTAAAAACATACTCGAAATTACCGCCACCAAATGACATTTAAATAAGTGGGTAAAATATGACTGAACAAAAAGTATCACAAAAAGTTTCATTGCTGACCGAACACGACATCTACCTTTTCAAAAAAGGAAGTCACTATAAGCTCTATGAAAAACTCGGTGCTCATATAATAAACGACAAGAATAAAAAAGGCGTATATTTTGCCGTCTGGGCCCCCAGCGCCTCAAGCGTCTCTGTCATTGGCGACTTCAACGGCTGGAACAACGAATCTCATAAACTCGGCCCACGATGGGACGGTTCAGGTATATGGGAAGGATTTATACCAAACCTCGGCAAAGGACAAGTCTATAAATATCATATTGTCTCCAGCCACCATTATCGTGTTAACAAAGCCGACCCCTACGCCTTCCTTGCCGAAGAGCCCCCAAAAACCGCCTCTACCGTCTGGGATATGGATTACCGCTGGTCAGACGCCAAATGGATGAAATCACGCAAAAAAAACAACTCCCTAAACGCACCCATAAGTGCCTACGAAGTGCATCTGGGCTCATGGGCACGAGTCCCCGAAGAAGACCTACGATTCCTGACATACCGGGAGATGGCCGAAAAGCTGCCCGATTATATAAAATTAATGGGCTTTACCCATGTCGAATTTATGCCCATTATGGAGCACCCTTTCTACGCCTCATGGGGTTATCAGGTAACCGGCTACTTCGCCCCATCACGCCGCTATGGTACACCGCAGGATTTTATGTACCTTATAGATAAACTCCATCAGCACGACATCGGCGTAATTATAGACTGGGTGCCGTCACATTTCCCCTCGGACGAACATGGCTTGGTATATTTCGACGGCACACATGTTTACGAACACCAGGACCCAAGAGAAGGATTCCACCCGGACTGGAACAGCTACATCTTCAACTACGGCAGAAACGAGGTGCAGAATTTCCTGATCAGCAGCGCACTGTTCTGGCTCGATAAATACCACATCGACGGCATTCGCGTGGATGGAGTCGCCAGTATGCTTTACCGCGACTATTCCAGAAAAGCCGGTGAATGGATACCCAACGAACACGGCGGACGAGAAAACATCGAGGCGATAAACTTTCTAAGGCAATTCAACGAAGCCGTTTATACCCATTTCCCCGATGTACAAACAATCGCCGAAGAATCAACCGCATGGCCTATGGTATCCAGACCCACATACGCAGGCGGACTGGGATTCGGAATGAAATGGAACATGGGATGGATGCACGACACACTCGAATATTTCGCAAAAGACCCCATCTACAGAATGTACAACCATGAAATGCTTACTTTCAGCCTCATATACGCCTTCAACGAAAACTTCATGCTCCCTCTGTCCCACGATGAAGTCGTACACGGCAAAGGTTCGCTGCTGGCCAAAATGCCCGGTGACGAATGGCAAAAGTTCGCAAACTTACGCGCGCTTTTTAGCTATATGTTCACACACCCCGGTAAAAAGCTGCTCTTTATGGGCGGCGAGTTCGCACAAAGCTGGGAATGGTACCACGACGCAAGCCTGAGCTGGGACCTGCTGCAATACGATTACCACCACGGCATACAAAAGCTGGTGCGAGACCTTAACAAACTCTATAAAAATAATCCCGCCCTATACGAACTTGATTTCCAGGCAGAGGGCTTTGAATGGATAGACTGGCACGACCATGAAAACAGCGTAATAAGCTACCGCAGAAAAGCATCCGACCCCAAAGGCGATATGATTGTCGTATGTAATTTCACGCCCGTGCCTCGCTATAACTACCGCGTCGGAGTCCCAAGGGGCGGATTTTGGGAAGAAGTCCTAAACAGCGACGCCAAAGAATATAACGGAAGCGGACAGGGGAACATGGGAGGCATCGAAGCCGCACCGGTTTCATTCCACGGCAAATACGACTGGTCGCTCTCGGCGACATTGCCCCCAATGGCGGTCTTAGTATTCCAGCAGAACCAGGAGCAGCGAAAATGAAAGAAATAGGCGCGCAATACCTCGGCCAAAATAAATGTAAATTTACCGTCTGGGCACCAAACGCCAAAAAAGTTGATGTCAAAATATCTGCACCAATCGAGCGAATAATACCGATGAAAAAAACGGACTTCGCCTACTACGAAGTCACCGCCGAAGACATAAACCCAGGCACGGAATATCTTTACCGAATCGACGGATCCAAAGAAAGACCCGACCCTGCATCACACTATCAACCATTCGGCGTTCATAAAAGCTCAGCCGTCATAGACCACTCCGCATTCCCCTGGACGGACAAAAAATGGCTGGGCATACCGCTCGAAAAAATGATAATGTACGAACTCCACATCGGAACTTTTACCAGCGAAGGCTCGTTCGAAGCCGCTATTTCTCGACTCGATGAACTTGCCGACCTCGGAATAAACGCGATAGAAATCATGCCGGTCGCACAATTCCCCGGCAGCAGAAACTGGGGCTATGACGGCGTTTTTCCCTTTGCCGTGCAAAACTCCTATGGCGGCCCGCACAAATTCAAGGAACTCATAGACGCCGCTCATTTCCGCGAAATAGCGGTAATACTCGATGTCGTCTATAACCACCTTGGCCCAGAAGGAAACTACCTGCTCGAATACGCCCCATACTTCACCGATAAATACAAAACACCCTGGGGCCAGGCCGTGAACTTCGATGCCGCGCACAGCGACCATGTCCGCAATTACTTCATACAAAACGCGCTCCACTGGCTCGAACACTACCATATCGACGCGCTGCGTCTCGATGCCCTCCATGCGATCTTCGATATGTCCGCAAAGCATTTTTTCACTGAGCTTAGCGAACAGGTCGATGCCTTCTCTCAACGAAAAGGCCGCCAGTTCTACCTGATAGGCGAAAGCGGTCTAAATGACTCCAATCTTATCAGGCCGCGAGACCAGCACGGCGACGGCATACACAGCCAGTGGCTCGATGACTACCACCACTGCGTCCACACGCTTATAACCGACGAAAAGGACGGCTA
>PWDX01000002.1 GCA_003553245.1 Phycisphaerae bacterium | reverse complement strand
TGATGGCTGCATTGGCAATGCTCTTCGCCTCAACGGCGGCACTGGCGCAGACGATGGCCTCGTCGGTGAGCCAGCATGGGATTACTTGGTACTTCGATCAGGAACATGAGGTGGGGCAGTATGCGAACGGGGATTGGTGGGTGTTGGGGCCAGTGACGATTACACGCATTACGCCGGAATCAGCGCAAGTGGACGGGAGGTGGCAGAATGGTACGCAAGTCAACCCTGCTGCCGACGGTAATCGCCAGACGCATGGTTACGACGAGCGCGCACACGCCAGCAGTTATAATGACACTTTGAACGTCGATCCTGGACGGACCGGAGAGCCTTTATCTTTGTCCACCGGCTCTGTTGTGAAAGCCATATCTTTTTATCCGTTGCCTGATGGTTACCATTCAAGCGGTACACGTATCAACGACCTTGCAATACTTACCGTTGTTGAAAGCGTGCCGCCTGCTGGGGCGTTCCGGCCTGCACCCTGGGCGGGAAGCAAAGAGTCCCATTGGGTTGAGGGCCAGCTTGATTATGGCATCCTGCAAAACCTCCAGCCGGTTGAAAACACACCTAATCTCGCTGAACGATCTGAGCGAATGCTTCGCTTTTGGAATGAGCAGTTCGCGGGAACATGGACGCAAACAGCTGTCAAGGCCCGAAACAACCAGCCAGGTTACGGGTCAAACCAGGCCCAAGAACTAGGGGATAATGCTTTACTCCTACACCACAACTTCAGTAAAGAAGAGAAACGCGACCTATTTGTTGGTATGGTGCAGTACGGCTTGGATATATATCAACGCATCTTAGTGGGCGGCCGCTGGTGGTCAGATGGGGGCTGGAATCATGGTCGAAAATACCCAATGCTGCTGGCGGGGATCGCACTTAACGATTCCGATATACTTTATCAAGCAGACAGGGAAAAAGGAGGTCGAAATCTTTTTCAGGAAGATGGGTCGACATTTGTCGTGAATCAGGCACAGATCGACCTGGACGATGATAGGTGTGGCAGCTACACGCAAGAACATCTAGGGCTGCCCGAGTGGAGCACGCGATACTGGGCAGACTATGACGAGGAGACGGGGATTTCGATGAGATCAGATGGAAACCGATGTCCCTATGCCGCTTGGAGCACCCCCTACCGGTATGTGGGCAACCAATACGTGACTCACGCGCTGGCAGCAAGACTCACAAGTGGTGCGCATGCCGCTTGGAATTGGCAACCGTTCTTTGATTATGCGGATCGCGTAGTGGAAAAGGGTGGGCTCTCTGGTTATGGCCTAACCGCATTCGGAAGAAATATGTGGTCCGCTTATCGTCATTCCGACCATTCATCCGGGATGGACATGGCAGCGCCAAGCGCTCCGGTACTATTCGTGGATTGACCAGTAGTAACACAGGCATCAGGTGTTGCGTATGTTGGTGTCACACGGGCGACCGGATGAGATTGGCACTCACGAGCGCTGCGGCGTTGAGCGCGGCCGCGAGGTGAACCTCTGTCGTAATCCTCAGGAGCCGAGCCACCAATTTCTGGGCACTATCAGCCTGTTCTCAGGCGCCTAAGCTATGGAACTTCTACGTTTCAATGTTAAAGACGGGAATTTTGGTGACGACCTGAACGATTGGTTTTGGGATGAGGCTTTACCCGGATGGCGCAGCTGGGATGCGGATGGTGTCCTGATGGGTGTGGGCACTATTTTAAAACGCGGGTTTGTTCCTGTTGGGTGCCGGAAGCTTGTGATTGGGGCGGGCGCAGGATACGGGGGCCTGGCGGATGTTAAAACGAGTCCAGAAGAGTGGGATATCCGGTGCGTTCGGGGGCCGCAAACGGCAGCAGCTCTTGGGGTGCCCGGGGATTTGGGCATTGTGGATCCAGCAGTGCTGTTGGCAGATTTCCATTGTTTTACGGATTGGCGTTCGCGGTCCTCTCGAAGAGAGGCGTTGTTCGTCCCGCATTACGCTTCGTGCAAGAAATACGACTGGCGTGAGATTTGCAGAGGTACGGGGCTGACGTTACTCGACCCATCCGGAGATGCAAAGGAGATAATCGCGCGCCTCTCCCGGGCAAAAGTGGTGATAGCGGAATCCTTACACGCTGCGATTGTCGCTGACGCATTTGGCACCCCTTGGCGGCGTTTGGCAATCAGCAAGGCGTTTAATGAATTCAAATGGGATGATTGGGAGAAATCACTGGCGATTGACGCTAAATCCGCGAGGATGTGGGAATATATGCGTCGAGCGCAGGATTTTGCAGGTCGGATTCACGGGAAGATGATCTCCAAGGCGGAGAGGAATAACGTTGCATCTGCACCCGTCAGGTTTGATCCGCCTAAGGGTGTGCTCGGGTATGTATTAGAAAGCAGTGCGCGGAAAACCTTACGCTCCATTGCGGCTCAACCATTTTATTTGTCCGATCGGAGTGTCCTTGCGAAAAAAAAAGCCGCGCTTTGGGCCGTGCTCGACGGAGTGAAAAGAGACTATATTAGCTAACGGCTGTGCGTCGGCTGGTGAGAGACGTGAACCCCCCCTTTTTTCCGCGCTTGGGAAAGACTGAAGTGGATGTATTGATATGTGTGTGTGGCGGGGCGCGTACGAAGTTGGGCCGATTCCGGTGGGCGGGTGGGAAAGGGAATCAGTACCGTAGCCAGGAAGTCCCCGATACCTTATAGCACGGGAGGGCGAGACCGGACGAGTGACCGTCGCGGAACCGTAAATTAAAGGCAATACTAGATGATACTTCATCCAATTGAGTGCGAGCAGCATGGGAACGCGGTCCGAGTGCAGTGTCGGGTGGAGCACTCTGGAACTGAAGAGGTGCTCTGGTACGAAGTTGATGAAAAGTACGCGCCTTACTTGACGACAGATCGGCACGACGGTTTTTTGGTTGGCATCCTGCTTCTCGCTATGAAGCTGGGCGAGGATATTGAGGTCCGGGGCGCCTTGTCCGAAAAGCTTTGCTATAACGTAGCCACCTACTACACTCGCATCCTTGAGCTCATCATGCCATCGCTGCGGTCGGTCCGGATCGGTGCGGATCGGCTTTTGGGCTTGCGAGATACATTGAGAGCGCCAGGGGTGGCTACCGGGTTCTCAGCGGGCATTGATTCGTTCTGTAGCGTATACGATCACTTGTTTGCAGAAGTACCGTCGACGTTCCGTGTCACGCACTTCGTCTTCAACAACGTTGGATCGCACGGCGAGTGGGACGGGGAACGCGCACGCAAGTTGTTTCTCCGGCGTTACGATCTTATAAAAGGTTTTCCGGGGGAGCTCGGTGTTAGCTTCGTCAAGATCGACTCCAACCTGAGCGAAATTTTAGGAATGGACTTCGAGCGTACGCATACACCTCGGAACATTTCGGCGGTTCTGATGCTCCAGGGTTTGTTCGGCCGCTACTATTACTCATCTGCGTTCCGGTACGAAGACTGCCGGATTGGGGGGGGAAAGGGTATAGGCTATGCAGACCCTTGCGCCGTTCACCTTCTCTCGACAGAGGTCTTCGATTGTATCTCCACAGGCTCTCAACATACGCGTGTAGAGAAAACCCGGAGAACCGCGCTTGTTCCCGGCTCAGAGCGCTGGCTGAATGTGTGCGTGACGCCGGGGGCAGACGGGCGTAACTGCTCAAAATGCTGGAAGTGCTGCCGCACGCTCCTGACGCTCGAACTGCTTGGCGCGCTCGAGCAGTTCGCGCCGAGCTTCGATCTCACCACCTGGTGGAACGTCCGCGACAGGTACATCACGCGGACGGTGCTTCGCGATGTCGATGACGCGTTGTCAGCAGAGATCCGGGAGTTTGCGGCGGAGATCGGCTATAGCTTTCCTGCACGGCATTGGCTGCTCAGCTACGCCCTGCGCATCGCGACGCCGCCGGTTCGCGCGGCCAAAAAGATGATGGGAGCGGGCAAACAGCGCGGGTAATACCCGCCAGCTCTGGCAGCCTTTTCGTCGGGGGGCGGGACCAAATCACCGTCACAATGTGTATCAATGTGCGAATGTGTATGAATGTGCAGTTGCGCAGTGGATTTGTCATTAAGGTATCGAAGCGGGTTGATCGCGATTTGGATGAGCGAGCTTTGCTGAAACGAAAGCGCGTGGCTACCCAAGAAGCGTCTGCGGATCCCGGCATTCTGTATGATAGGAATTGGGCCTTAGATTCCGGTTACAGTTCTGGATAGAAGCCATAAGGAATCGTGCCTGCGGGAGCGTCGGATACAGAAGCCGATGGGCAGCTCATACGATGTTACGTGGGGCCGTTGGAAGAAAGCGCTCGCGAATAGTGAGAGGTTTTCTTTGACGCATCTTCGTCGGTCGTTTTTCTGGAGTTGGCAAATGTGCCGTGTGCGAGTTATGGCCGTAGCCTCGGGTGGGGGGCATTGGATTCAGCTTCTCCGGTTGTCCCCCGCCTGGAAGGGGCAAGATTGTGTGTACGTTACGACGAGTGCCGGGTTGCGGCGCGACTTGCCGAGTCAGAGCCAATGTGATTGCCGTTTCTATGTCGTGCCGGATGCCAATCGGTCAAGGAAACTGCAGCTAGTGCGGCAGTTGGCTGCGGTGGGGTGGGTTGTGCTTCGTGAACGTCCCGGCGTGGTGATTACTACAGGGGCATCGATCGGATTCTTCGCACTTGTAATGGCGAAGATTATTGGTTGCCGGACCGTGTGGCTAGATAGCGTTGCCAATGCCGAAGAGTTGTCTCTGTCTGGAAAGCGCGCGAGACCTTTTGCTGATCTCTGGCTTACGCAGTGGCCGGAGCTCGCCAAGGCGCAGACTGGTCGCGCGGATGGTCCTTCCTATCGCGGGTCGGTGCTGTGATCTTTGTTTGCGTAGGAACACAACTTCCGTTCGACCGATTGGTCCGCTCGATGGATCAGTGGTGTGGGAAGAGCGGGACGGAGGCGTTCGCCCAAATTGCGGAGGTGAGCTCAGAGGGGTATGTGCCAAAGAACATGGCGTGGTGCCGGTTCCTTGGTCCAGATGATTG
>PWDX01000176.1 GCA_003553245.1 Phycisphaerae bacterium | reverse complement strand
TCCGTCATGGATTCGAGCATTTGAGTTGCGGTGATCACGGGTTTCCCCACCAAATTGCACTCTTTGATCATGCGTTTTTGAACTAGAGGTACTTCTTCTACTGGAATATCCACTCCTAAATCTCCCCTGGCCACCATTAAGCCGTCAGAGACTTCCAAGATTTCTAGGAGGTTTTCCACGCCTTCCCGGTTTTCTATTTTCGAGATAATCGGTATGTCAGAGTTGTGCTCCTCTAAAAATCGCCTTATTTCCAAAACATCCTGGGCTTTCCGTATAAAAGAAGCGGCAATGAAATCAACCTGATGCTCAATCCCAAAAAGGATGTCATCTCGATCCTTATCCGTCATAGATGGTAAGGACAGAGAGGCCCCGGGAACGTTCACGCTTTTTCGATCTTTAATCGTACCACTGTTTTTTACAATCATTTTAACGTCCCTTTCCGTCACTTCATTTACGGCCAATTCTATTAAGCCATCATCCAATAAAATATTATCTCCTGGCGACACATCTAAGGTAAACTCTGGATGAGACACACTGACCCGTTCCCGCGTGCCAGTTATTTCTTCTGTTGTTAGTATAAACTCCTGTCCCAGGACCAACTCCTCACGCCCACCTTCTATCAGACCGAGCCGAATTTCAGGTCCTTTCGTGTCCAATAGAAGGCTCCCGGGATGATCAAAATGGCTGTAAACATCTCTTAATAGGTGGATCCTACGCAGGTGCTCTTCGTGGTCTCCGTGGGAAAAGTTTAACCGGGCAACATCCATACCATTCTTAAACATAAGTGCTAATATCTCTTCAGACTCACATCCTGGACCAATCGTACACACAATTTTAGTTCTTCTCAACATTTTGCCCCTCCTTTTCTTGACACTGTTTTATTTTGACACAATCCGCGCCCATTAAATCAGAAATATTGCGTAGGAATTCAGGATCTTTGCTGCCATACATTGACGTATCCACTTCTACAAGCTTTCGTTCTTCTGGAAAGTACAGGCACACAGGGGTATCTCCTTTTTCTCGTGTTAAAATGTCTCGTAACCGATCCATGGTAGCCCGGCTATTGTTCGTCACTTTTATGTAAATTTTATCATCAGTGGACGGTTGAATATCGTCGAGGGCCCTCAGTTTGTTTACCAAGAGTTTCACTTCAGCGTTTTCTTTTTTATCTATTTTCCCTGTTACAAGCACAGGGGAAGGACTCATTAATAAAGCTTTGGTATCTTCAAACACACCTGGGAATACAATCATTTCCAGAGAACCTGATTGGTCTTCCAGGTTCGCAAAGGCCATTTGAGATCCTGTCTTAGTAGTTATTTCCTTTATTCCGTGTACAATTCCTCCAATTTTTACTTGATCTCCATCTTCAAATTGGTGTACATCCGCAATGGAAATAGCATGGCACGTTTTTAACACTCCTTGATAGTCATCGAGGGGATGCCCACTCACAAAAAAGCTGAGAAGTTCTTTTTCCATATCTAACCGTTCTCTTAGTGAAAATTCATGCACATCCTGAAAATCTAGTTCCAATTTTGGTGGGCCACTGCTGACAAGTTCCCACATGGACAGTTGGCCTGATTCTCTATCTTTCATGAAAGCCTGTGCCTTATGAAGGGCTTCATCCAGGACTCGAAGCAGCTGTTTGCGGTTCCCGTGGATAGTATCAAAAGCACCCACTTTGATCAAACTTTCAATGACTTTTCGATTGCAAACCCGTAAGTCCACCCGAGTACAAAAATCAGAAAAACTTTCAAAGGGGCCTTCTTTTTTCCGACAATGGATCATCTCTTCTACTGCAGGACGGCCTACATTTTTGACTGCTGCCAGGCCGAAGCGAATACCTTGAGGACCAATGACCGTGAAATCAATAAGGGATTCATTGATATCCGGTGGCAATATATCAATCCCCATATTTTTTGCATCTTCAATATAAAGGGCCATTTTGTCGGTATCCGTCATACTATTTGTGAGTAAAGCGGCCATAAATTGGGTCGGATAATTGGCCTTTAAATAAGCAGATTGATAGGCAATCAGGGCGTATGCCGCCGAGTGAGATTTGTTAAAGCCGTAACCCGCAAATTTTTCAATAAGTTCGAAAATTTCAGTTGCCTGCTTTTCCGATAGTCCTTTTTCATTACAGCCGATGATGAATTTCTCTCTGGCGGCAGCGATGATTTTGTGCTTCTTTTTGGAGATCGCCTTAATCATCTTATAGGCTTCACGCAGAGGAATGTCACCGAGGCGATTGGCAATACGCATAACCTGTTCCTGATAGACCATAATGCCGTAAGTCTCCTGCAGAATTTCAGTCATTATAGGATGCGGTGTAGTCCACTTTTCGCCGTGCTTTCTTGCGATATAATCAGGAATCAGCGACATTGGTCCCGGCCGGTAAAGAGCATTTGCGGCAATAAGGTCCTCCAGCCGGTCGGGCTTCATACGCATCAAAAGCTCCTGCATGCCGCCGGATTCAAACTGGAAGATACCCTTTGTTTTGCCCTGGCCGAATAATTCGAAAACCTTCTGGTCGGCAATCGGTATATGCTCGATATCTATTTCGATATCGTGTTTTTTCTCGGCAAGTTTTCTGGCGTGCTCTATGACATCGAGCGTTTTAAGGCCGAGAAAGTCCATTTTCAGCAGGCCTACCTTTTCAACTGTAGGGCCTTCAAACTGCGTAGTTACCTCATCATCAGCGGATGCTTTATAGAGAGGAACAAAATTTTCGAGCGGCTGGTCGGCCACAACCACCCCGGCCGCATGCACCGATGCGTGACGGACTTTGCCTTCGAGCTTTTTGGCTATATCTATTACCTTGCGTGTTTTCTCATCGGAATCGTAGGCGTCTTTCAACTGCGGCTCTGTTTGCAAAGCATCGTCAATAGTTATGCCCAGTGACTCGGGGACGAGTTTTGCCAGGCGGTCGGCCTCACCCAGCGGCACATCCATAACCCGGCAAACATCGCGAATAGCGGCACGAGCTTTCAGTGTTCCGAATGTTATAATCTGTGCGACATGACCGTATTTTTGACGAACATAATCAATTACTTTGCCACGACCTGACTGTAGTATGTCAATATCGATATCCGGCATTTCGGCACGGGCAGGGTCCATAAATCGTTCGAAGAGCAAATCGTATTTCAGCGGGTCAACATTACACAACCCCAGGCAATATCCTACCAGCGTGCCCACGCCGGAGCCTCTTGCCCCCACGGGTATGCCGTTGCGTATAGCATAATCGCAGAACTCCCAGACGATAAGGAAGTAGCTGGCAAAACCTTTTGAAATTATAACATCCAACTCCCGCTCCATTCGGTTGCGTATTTCTTCGGTTACTTGGCCGTAGAGTTTTTCCGCATTCTTGTAGCAAAGCTGACGAAGATAGTCTTCCGGCTTTTTCTTTTCGGGCGGATGATATACCGGAGCGTGGTGCGTTGACAAATCCAGTTCCACATTACATCGCTCGGCGATTGCAAGAGTGTTATCGCAGGCCTCGGGCACATCAGCAAAAAGCTGCCGCATTTCGGCAGGAGTTTTTACATAAACATCCCGCGGATAAATCATCCTGTTCGGATCATTATGCATTTTGCCGGTGCTTATGCAGCAAAGCACATTGTGAGCTTCATAGTCTTGTTCTTTGAGAAAATGAGCATCGTTAGTAGCCAGAAGCGGCAGTCCCATCTGATTCGCCAGGTCGATCAGTCCCTGTCTGACTTCCGGATGGTCGTCGGTATCGTGCTTCTGGATTTCGACATAAAAGTTTTCCGGGCCGAAGATTTTAGCATATTGTTCGGCAGCAGCGCGAGCGGCTTTGGCATCACCGTTGAGCAAGCTCCGAGGCAGTTCGCCGGAAAGGCATGCGCTGGAGGCTATGAGGCCTTCACTGAATTCTGCAAGAATTTCCTTGTCAATTCTCGGCTTATAATAAAAACCCTCAGTGTATGCAATACTCGATAGTTTCAGCAGATTCCGATAGCCGGTGTTGTCAGCCGCCAGCAGGACAAGGTGATGGCCGGCATCGGACGATGTTCCATTGGTTTTCTGTTTGTCGTGACGAGAGCCGAGCGCGACATAAGTTTCTATTCCTATAATTGGTTTTATGCCTTCCGAAAGGGCTTTTGTATAAAAATCTATCGCGCCGAACATATTGCCATGATCTGTCAGAACCACGGCGTCCATACCGTTGTCTTTGCAGTGCTTGAAGAGGTCCTTAAAAGCTATAGCACCATCGAGCAACGAATATTGGCTGTGAAGGTGAAGATGTGTAAATCCTTTATTTTCCATTATTTACGCAACCTTAAAATCCTTTTAATTGGTTTACTTTTATAATACCACTGCACGACTTTTAGTCAACGCAAATGATTTGTTTATTCAGAATTTTCTTTGCAAACCAGCTTCTGTTATAAGTAAATCTTATGAAACATTTCATAAAACTTACTCGTATTACGGCTCGACTCAGGAAAACTGTTTGCAAAAACGCGTTCGGTAAAGTAAATTCAGGTGTTATTTTTGGCGGCCGAGTGGCGGAATGGCAGACGCTGGGGACTTAAAATCCCCTGCCCGTTAGGGCGTGTGGGTTCGACTCCCACCTCGGCTAATGGGCAGTCAAGAGAGCTATGTTTTAATAAAGTATGGCATTTTATTATAGAAAGGAAATTATTATGCCGGCAAATAAACCACAACTACAGGATGTGAAAGAGCCTAACCTTTATCGCGATGTATTTCCATATGTAGAATTTCCAAGAGTAGTCCTGGACCCTGAACCGGTGGATCTGGAACTGCCTGATGATATCTGGATTACTGATACGACTTTCCGTGACGGCCAACAGGCCAGACCGCCTTATTCGGCTGAGCAGATTGTAAAGATTTTTGACCTGCTGCACAAAATTGACGGCGGGACAGGATTGATTCGTCAAAGTGAATTCTTCCTTTATTCCGAACGCGACAGAAAGGCCGTCGAGCTTTGCAAGGAAAGAGGCTATGAGTTCCCGCAGATAACCGGCTGGATAAGAGCCGTAGCTGCTGACTTTAAATTCGTAAAACAAATGGAGCTGAAGGAAACAGGAATCCTCACCTCTGCCAGCGATTATCATATTTTCCTGAAACTGCGCAAAACCCGTTCGCAGGCGCTGCAGGGATACCTCGATATAGCCAAAGCGGCGCTTGACGAAGGAATTATACCTCGTTGCCATTTTGAGGATGTAACCCGCGCCGATTATGAGGGTTTTGTGCTGCCATTTGCCGCTGAACTGATGGAATTGTCGCAGAAATACGACAGTCCCGTGAAAATCCGCCTTTGCGATACGCTGGGTTTCGGCCTGCCTTGGGCGCATACGGCACTTCCAAGAAGTATTCCTCGACTGACACAGGGATTGAGAAAAATCGGCGTCCCTGCTGAGTGGATAGAATGGCACGGTCATAATGATCTTCACAAAGTACAGGTAGATGCTGCTGCAGCGTGGATGTATGGTTGTTGCGCAGCTAACAGTTCTATCTTCGGTGTAGGCGAGCGAACAGGTAATCCGCCGCTGGAGGCGATGGTTGTCGAACACGCACAGATAAAGGGCATGAAAGAGGGTGTCGATTATGCAGCGATAACCGAGCTAGCAAACTTCGCCAGAAAAGAACTGGGCTTTGACATCCCCACTAACTATCCGTTGGTAGGTGACGATTTTAATGTTACCCGCGCCGGCATCCATGCTGACGGATTGCTTAAAAATGAAGAAATTTACAACTGCTTCGATACGAACAAGCTTATCAACCGTCCGGTACAGGTTGCCATCACTGACAAGGCAGGCCTGGCGGGTCTTAAGCACTGGGTCGAATCTCGATTCGATACGAAAATCGCCAAACACGACCCTCGAATTGAAAAGATAAAAGAAAAAATCGACGCCGAATACGAAACTGACAGAGTGTCAGCCATATCCGATCAGGAAATGTTTAAGTGGACTGAAGAGGTCTTCGGTGATGAATTGCCGCCAAAGAGGTAATAACTTTGGATGATAATCGCACAATAAAAGCGATATTGTTTGATTTTGGTGAAACGCTGCTTACCTTCGGAAGAGTCGATGTTAATGGGCTCTTCCGAGAGGGAGCTAAGCTTACGCACAAATATCTGACTGATTTGAACCAGCCTATAGGCGGTTTTCGCTGGTATTATATCAGGAATATGATCGCCATACGCATTCATTATCTGCTGGGCAAAATTGGCGGCTGGGATTTTGACAGCCTCGAACTGGTCAAAAAAGTCGGAAAGAAAAAAGGGCTGGATCTGACCGAGGAGCAATGGCGCCGGCTGGTCTGGCTTTGGTATGAACCGCTTAGCAAAATGGCTCGTGCCGAGGAAGATATTATACAGACTCTTGAAGAATTGAAAGGCCTGGGCCTTAAGCTGGGCATTGTTTCTAACACATTCGTTCCCGGTACGAATCTCGACAAGCACCTGGAGCAGGAGGGTATGCTTGAGTACTTTGAGCCGCGGATATATTCATGTGAATTCGGCTTTAGGAAACCCGACCACCGCATTTTCCATGTCGCCTCCGAGCGCATTGGTGTGCCAATGGAAAATATTATGTTCATCGGCGACCGGATAGATATGGATGTGATTCCCTCGTGCAAACTTGGAATGGTTCCAATACTCAAAAACGCATATACTAACGAAGGCAAGGAAGCTCCCGACTCCGTGCGTCGGATCGACAAACTAAGCGAACTGCCTGATATCGTGAGGATGATTAATGATCAGGCCGCCGAGGCCGAATCGGAAATAAGCAGTCGCCCGAAAAAATGATTACCGATTAAACTTGCCAAAACCCCGCCTTTAAGTTTACACTCTCTGCCGCAGTGTAATTAAATATCCGTAAAGATCATTCGGAGTCTGAAATGGCCAATATCGAAAAACCGGCTATCCAGAAATGTATAAATCCTGACTGCGCCGCTGAATATAGTTGCGGGCAGGGAATGTTCAAATGCCCTCAATGCAGCGATTTACTCGATGTCATTTACGACTGGGATAAAGCCCCTTTGCCGGACAAAATGGCCGATTTCGGCAAAAGATGGGCCACAAGGAACAACCCGCTGGATTTCTCGGGAGTATGGCGGTTTCGCGAATTGCTGGACTTCTGCCCGGACAGGCACAAAGTAACTATCGGTGAAGGCCAAACCATTCTCGAGCAAAACTGTGCAATCGCACAGCATATAGGCCTCGAACCCGATAAACTGTTTCTGGAATACGAAGGCTGCAACCCATCGGGCTCATTCAAGGACAACGGAATGACGGCTGCTTTCAGTCACGCTATGATGGTCGGAGCCAAAGACTCTGCCTGCGCCTCGACCGGTAACACATCAGCCTCGGTCGCGCTATATGCACACGCCTGCGGTATGAAATGCGTGGTATTTATAGGCGAGGGAAGAATCGCTTTCGGCAAGCTCAGCCAGGCGATGGACTATGGAGCCCAAACAATACAAATTGCCGGCGATTTCGATGATTGTATGAGGCAGGTAAAGGATGTCTGCACCGAGCTTAACCTGTACCTGCTAAATTCTCTGAACCCTTTCCGTCTCGAGGGACAGAAAACAATTATGTATCGAATTATTGAGGGTATGGGCTGGAATGTCCCCGACTGGATTGTCGTTCCGGGCGGTAATCTTGGCAACTCCTCGGCTTTCGGCAAAGCTTTCGGTGAATTGAAAAGCCTCGGCCTGATAGACAAAATTCCCCGAATGGCTATAATTAACGCCACCGGAGCTGACACACTGACAGACCTGGTAAACAATAAAGGCTTAAAGTGGAACAACGGCAATGTTGACCACGCACTGATCGAAAACTATTACAAAAAACTCGATGTCGAAAACTTCTCGCCCCACACCTGCGCCTCAGCCATAGAAATATCCAGGCCGGTCAACCTGAAAAAATGCCTGCGCGCGATTGATATAACCAACGGCGTGGTGCTGGCCGTTACCGATGAGGAAATCCTCGACGCCAAAGCACTTATAGGAAAATTTGGCCTGGGTTGCGAGCCGGCCTCTGCCGCCACGATAGCCGGACTGATTCACCTGCTTGAAAAAGGCACAGTGCAAAAAGACCAGACAGTAGCCTGCGTCCTGACAGGCCATCCGCTGAAAGACCCCGACGCGACTGTCAACTATCACAAGCAAAGTCAGGGCAAATACTCTAATCCGCCGCTGCAGGCTCCAAACGATATGGACGCACTGATAAAATTGATTCGCGGTTAAGGACATACCTTAATTAACCTCCGCCAATCCCTGAAATAACGGGAAAGAGGCATTTTCCTATTGAAATGCTATGGGATTGTCTGTATTTTCAAGCCAATGGAAATCCGGCTACCGCTAACATGCGATGTTGGATGAGTTATTAAAATGGGCAAAAATAACTGAACAGGAGGCAACAAAATGCGGAAAAATCAAAAAATAATTACGAGCACACTTAACAGAAGAAACTTTATTACAGCCGCCGGAGCGACACTGGCAGGGTTGTCCCTAAATAATCACAGCCAGGCCAATTCGGCCACACCCTCTATTGTAAGAGATATGACCGCCGCTAACCTCCGTGGGGCATTCGGTGGGGAAAGTATGGCATATATGAGATATGTTCTCTGGGCCAACCACGCCGAAAAGGACGACAAGCCGAATGTTGCGCGTCTTTTCCGGGCAACTGCAGATGCCGAGAAAGTACACGCCGACAATCACTTTGTCGAGCTTACCGAACACCCCGGCGAAGAACTTGTAGCTTCTATGGCGGTTTTCGGGCTGGGTTCAACTTCGGATAATTTGCAGGGTGGAATAGACGGAGAAGTCTTTGAGGTCGAGGAAATGTATCCGGCCTTTCTGGCAGTGGCTAAGAAACAGAACGAAAAAGGCGCAATACAATCTTTCGAGTATGCTCTCGAAGCCGAAAAAATGCATATAGACCTTTTCAAAAAAGCAAAACAGGCCACCGATAGAGGCCAGGATGTTGAATTGGGCCCGGTCAGAGTCTGTGATGTTTGCGGCTATACCATAGAAGGCGATATACCGGACGAATGCCCTATATGCGGCCACAGCAGAAACCATTTTATGAGTTTTGAATAATCAAATACTGACCGCAGCATTCATTATTAGATGCGTTTTTCTTTCTAAGCTACAACCTGTGCGACTGTTTGGTTGTTGACATCGGCTGTCAGGGGTATATATTATCTGCATAGTTGTACCGGCAGGCGGTTGAGTTTTTTGAATCCGATTTAGGAGTTGTAAATGGACGCATCTATTTTTAAGGCTTACGATATTCGCGGTATTTATCCCGACCAGATTAACTCTGAAGCCGCATGGAAAATTGGCTATGCGTCGGGGCGTTTTTTGCGGAGCCTGCTACGAGGCTATGAACGAGGCCAGGCAAATGCACAGTCGATATGTGTCGCAAGAGACATGCGGAAGCACTCACCCGAGCTGCTTAAGGCTTTGACCTCGGGAATAAACGCTGCCGGAGCTAATGTTATTGATATTGGGATGATAGATACGCCGCAGATGTATTTTGCCATAAACCACCTGGGAACCTGCGGAGGAATACAGGTTACAGCTTCACATAATCCGGCAAAATATAACGGCTTCAAAATTTCAGGCCTGGGCGCAAAACCTGTCGGAAGAGACACCGGGCTGAAAGATATCGAACATATCGCTACCGCCTTGATTCATACAAAAGGGACAAGCGACGGCTCTGTAGAAAAATACGAGATGGCCGAAAAATATAAAATGCATGTGATGAAGTTTCTCAAGCCGAATCTGCGGACGGTCAAGGTTGCCATAGATGCTTCCAACGGGATGGCAGGCAAGGTCGTGCCGCTTATTTTTGATGACGCTCCGATGGATATCGTGCCGATCAATTTCGAGCATGACGGAACTTTCGTGCACGAGCCGAACCCGCTCGATGAAAAAAACCTCGAGGTGCTCAAAAAGAAGATTGTCAAAGAAAATTGTGATTTTGGGGTTTGCTTTGACGGAGACGCTGACAGGCTGATAATGATTGACGAAACAGGAAAAACAATCGGCTGCGATCTGCTTACTGCCCTGATGGTGCCGTATTTTCTCGAGAAAAGCCCCAGTTCGGCGGTTGTTTATGACCTGCGCAGTAGTTGGGTGGTAGCAGAAGAGGTTATTAAAAACGGTGGAACTCCGCGCCGTGAGCGGGTCGGACACGCTTATCTGAAAAAAGCCCTCCGCGATTCGCACGCGATTTTCGGAGGTGAATTATCGGGACATTTCTACTATCGAGACAATTTCTATGCCGACTCAGGTATGATTACGCTGGTTCACATGCTCAATATCCTCGGATCGACTGATACGACGGTCAGTGAGCTTGTTAAGCCACTTCGCAGATATTATTCATCGGGCGAAGTAAATTTTGAGGTTGAAGATAAGCAGGCCAAAATGAACGAACTGGCCAAAAGATACAAGGACGGTGATATCGATTATCTTGACGGCGTCACGGTAATGTTTAAGCAGTGGTGGTTTAATTGCAGGCCAAGCAACACCGAGCCATTTCTACGGCTTAATATCGAAGCCAAAACTGAAGAACTTCTTAACGAGAAAATGGCTGAGATAGAGGAAATGCTCGGCAAGAGAGTTTAAAAGACTCGGCAAAATATCAACGGAGTGTCCTGTGAAAAGGCAAGCCGCGTTTTTCTGCGTTTTTGTGGCAATTACGGCGGGGTTAGGGGGGGGTCTTTGCGCAGCAAAAGAAAACAGTGAAACTTTTAACATACCCCCTGCCGCCCTGCGTGATTTGTCCCCTGTTTTGCTGGAAGTTGATGTTTTTGGCGATAAGGCAGACCTACACAATAACATTGAAGAATCACTCACTGAAGCTATTGAAAAGCAATTGAAAAATTTATCTATTGCTGTTGAGAAATCATCCGCGGCGATGATTTCCCCCAATTTTGCTAAATTTTCGGCCAGAGCCACAATTCTACAAATTCCCGGCAGCGACGATTATGTGTTTTTTGTTCAGGGGATGGTTTGGCGTAAGGTCGAGATAATTGGGACAGGTATTCAATTTTCAGCGGTTATATGGCAGGAACCGCCCCAGTTAAAAATAGTACCCGATAATTCGCTGGTCAAGCAGAGCGGCGTGCTTATTACCCGCGCTCTGGATAGTTTTTCACAGGCTTATGTTGCAGGCCGCGGTTCGGAAGATTCTGCTGCTGTCAGGCAAACAAAGGCGTCTTATGTCGCATCGAAAAACAGCGATGTTTTCCATAAATCATCCTGCTCGTCAGCCGGTCGGATACTGCCTGCCAATATAATTCATTTCTCTACACGAGCCGAAGCAAGAGCCACCGAACGCCGGCCATGCAGACACTGCAACCCATAGCAAACGGCCGTAATGGGCAATTCAGGTTAAATCGGCTTTTGATTTGTTTTTTCAACGATTTTCAGTAGTATATCGTTGAACTTAGTGTTGAACTTTTTAACTTCCGCTTAGTAATTCCTTTAAGTTTATTATGAGAAAACGATATCAATTAATAGCTTGCAAGGTTCTTCAGCGTGAGGCGTATTATTGCGCTGCATTATCGCCGAATATTGTGGATGTGGTTCTGATGCCGCAGGGGCTTCATAATGAGCCTCAAAAGTTGCAAAAGCGGCTGCAAGAGGCACTTTTATGCAACGCCGATGTTGAGGGGGAAAATTACGATGCGACGCTGCTGGGCTATGGCCTTTGCTGTAACGGCACCGCCGGCGTAAGTTGTGATATTCCTATGGTCATACCGCGAGCACATGATTGTATTACCCTGCTGCTTGGCTCAAAGGATAAATATAAAGACTATTTTGATTCTCACAAGGGAGTTTATTGGTATAGCAGAGGCTGGATAGAGACAAATACTCAACCAGGAAAGTACCGATACGAAAGATTGCTTGAGGAGTACACCGACAAGTACGGAGCGGCCAATGCTCAATATCTCGTATCTTTAGAACAGGAATGGGCCAAAGAGTATCATAACGCAACTTTTATCGACTGGCCTTTGCCCAACGGTGATTTTTACAGGGATTACACCCGAAGATGCGCTGAGTATATGAACTGGCAATATGAACAAATCCAAGGCGATCCCAACCTTTTGCAGCGGTTTGTTGACGGGCATTGGGACAGCGAAGATTTCCTTGTTGTCCAGCCCGGAGAAGTAATTGCCGAAGATGTAAACGAGGCCAGTATAATTAAGGCTGTACAAAAATGACAACAGTGGAAATGATTACGATATTCGCCTTTATGGCAGCCATAGCAGCGGTATATTCTGCCGAATTTTTCATACTTGGAGATTATATCCGCTCGAAAATAAACGGCAAGTCTGCAAGGTATAGTCCTTTAAGCAAAGCCGGTATTTTTGTACATGTGATGGCCGTTACGGGCATCGGATGTTTTTTATATGGGTATTTTGTCGAGCCTTATAATGTATATGTCAGCGAGATAAACATTCACACCCCAAAGCTAAACGAAACCAGCTTTAGAATAGTTCAGATATCAGACCTGCATTGCGATGTCAGGGAAGGCGCCGAAGAAAGCGTTGTTGAAATTGTAAATTCGCTCGAACCGGATGTTATCGTATTTACCGGCGACGCTATCAATAGTGAAGAAGCTATTGGGCTTTTTCGCCGGACGATGGGGGCTATGGAGGCCTCGACAGGTAAATTCGCGGTCAGAGGCAACTGGGACGAAAATTACAGCGAAGAATTTCTATATGCCGATACCGGATTCGAGCTGCTTGACAATCGGGCCGTTTCGGTTGACAAAGGCGGCGAAACAATTTATCTGCTCGGCGTCAATTATTTTGAACCGGAGGGAACCTGGGAGCTTTTGCAACACAGCAGAGAAAGCGATTTTCGGATATTTCTTTTTCACAGCCCGGATTTGATGAGCACTATCAGCAATGTCGGTGTTGATCTTTATCTGGCCGGCCACACACACGGCGGACAGGTCGCATTGCCGTTGTATGGCGCTCTTGTTACAATGTCCCGACACGGCAAAAAGTATGAGCGGGGGTTATATCAGGAAGATGAGACAGTGCTTTATGTAAACAGAGGGATCGGAATGGAAGGTAATCTGCCGCCTGTTCGTTTTTTTGCACCTCCTGAGGTGGCAGTATTTGATATAACACCCGCCAAAAAGCCTTGACGACTTCAGAGAGGACACGAACCAATGGAATGGATTACTGTCACATTACTTGGCACGGGGTTGGCGATGGATTGTTTCGCAGTCTCTGTAGTTAGCGGGGCTATTTATCATGATCTGCATCTGAAACATATTTTCCGAATGGCATTTTTTTTTGGAATTTTTCAGGCAGGTATGCCGGTACTGGGTCTGGTCTTGGCTTTAATTTTTCGTGAACATCTTGCGGCATATGGCTCTTGGGCGGCCTTTGCGCTGCTGACAATAATAGGCGTCAAGATGATTTATGAATCTTTTAAAATAGATAAGATATCGCGAGGTGGCAGTCCTGCTAATTTCAGTATGGTTATTATGTTCGCTTTTGCCACAAGCATCGATGCATTAGCCGCCGGCGTAACCTTATCGCTATTAACAGATGAACTTAAACAGGCTATCGTAATTTTAGGCCTTATTGCTTTTTTGCTTACCTTCACCGGAGTGTATGTCGGAAAACAGTTTAAGCATTTCGCGGAAAAACGCCTTGAAGCAATTGGCGGACTCATACTCATAGGGATAGGCCTTAAGGAGCTGTTGGAGCATCTTTTGGGCTGATTTAGCTTGCTACATCACCATAAAATTATATAATTAACTAAAATTGCATCAATATTTCTTAAAAACAAAATAAGTTTTCTGTTCGGTGTGCCATTATGTCGCTTGGTGAGATTATACGAAAAAAACGCCTTCAGCAGGGTATGACGCTTGATGAGCTTAGTCACCGCTGCGGATATTCTAAGCCTTACCTTTCAACCATTGAGACCAGCAAGGTTAAAAACCCTCCCAGCGATAAGCTCCTGCAGAAGCTGGAGCGTCTGCTTGACTTTGAAGCAGGGATATTACTTCACATCGCGCATTTGGCACGAACGGCGCCGGATATAAGGGATGGCTATGAACATTCCGAAGCTGAAAACAAGCGGTTGCGCCACTTCATTAAAAGGCTGATGCAGGGAGATCAGGTTGACCTGGAGAACCTGAATTTACAGAATGACATCGAGCATTCATCGATGCGCAGTTCGGCTGCGGGCAGGCTTGTCCCGATTATAAACCGGGTCGAGGCAGGCTATCCGCAGGAATTCAACGACCTCGATTACCCGGTGGGAGTTGCAGACGATTATGTCCGCTGTCCAGATCTGCACGATCCCAACGCTTTTGCAGTTCGGGTGGTCGGTGACTCAATGGAGCCTAAATTCTGCGAGGGGGACATCGTAGTATTTTCACCCGCTGCCGAGGTTCATAACGGCGATGATTGTTTTGTGCGGTTTAAGATGCCGCATGAGACAACTTTCAAACGGATTTTTTTTGAAAATGATAATACAATTCGCCTTCAGCCCAGAAACGAGAGATATTCGCCTTTTATCATCAAAGGTAAACGCGTCAACGGAATTTATCGAGCCGTAATAAAGTACGAAAGGCTTTGATTCTTATGCCTGGGCGACCCGGCTTGCCATCGCGATCACAAAGGCATAAATTTTTCCTACTTTTTCGTTTTTGAGTGTTTTAGCGCATTCCCTGAGCGTAGCCCCGCTCGTTCTAACATCATCCACCAAGCACACCGTTTTGCCTGTCAGTTTATGGCCTGGCCGAACAGCGAAAGCTCCGGCGACATTAGCCGCTCTTTGGCTGTCTGTTGCCATCGTCGGTTGCGACGGCGTTCTCCTTATTCTGACAAGATCTTTTGATATTTTAGGGCGCAACTTTCGGGGATATTCTTTTGTGAGTATTCCTGCCAGAAGCTCAGACTGGTTGTATCCTCGTGATAACTTTCTCGACCAGTGCAAAGGCACAGGAACAAAAATATCTATCTCTTTGCGGAAATGAGCAGATTGCAATGCAGCGCGGGCAAATTTTCCGAGATATTTTGCCAGTTCGCTGTTTCCGTTTTTGTATGAAAGTATGATATTTCGCAGTGGTCCATCGTAAAGCCCTGTTCTGGCAAGAGCTTCAATATCGGTTTGGAGTTGCCTGCAATTTCCACAACGATATTCTATTAACGCAAACGGGCTTATTTCCCTGCCGCAGCAGCGACAGTAATCACCCCCGACAACACCCATAAGCTCTTGCCAGCAATCAGCGCATAGGAAGAGATGCTGCTCCTGGGCAAAGCTGTCGCAGCTTACACACCTGGCAGGCCAGAGAAGATGATTAATTGTTTCAATTGCCGCATTTGTGTACCTGTAAATGACCTCTTTCATAGCGGCATTATATACCACCTACAAAGCCATACAAAGAAAAAATCACCGCCTTGCTCGCGGCTGCACCCAATGTTTATAATCTGGTACATAGTGTGGTGCGTTTGAATTGCCGACAGAGCCTATTTTATTCTGTTCATTTGTGTACTGCTGGTCACCTATGTCCGTACTTGCTGCGCGTCCGTCGGCAAATATGATATTTGTTTTATTCTGATGTCGAAAACACGTTGTTGGGTAATTATTTCTCTGCCAGTACCTTCTGTTGCGAGCCAGCAGGTACGGCGGATCCAGTAACGCCGTGTTTGTTACACGCCCACCGCCCCAATACAGCAGTGCGTCTGCGAAAACAATGAGCTCTGAAGGGTTTTTAATCGTGGTTGTCCTTTGTCGAGGCCTATGCGATATTGCGTTCCAACCGCTTTGGGCAGGTGAAAGATAGTAACCGTTATAACCGTAAGTGCTGGTAACCCATTTTGGATCATCAGGCGCGCCGTCGGGCTTGTGCTGCAGATCATAACTTCCATAAGGCTGAGACGGGCATTCATAAACGCCGTTCTGAAGCAGCTCGCTCCCAAGGTAAGGCCATAAAAAACCTTGCTCGTGATCAACCCCTTTGCTGTTTCGGCACCCCCACCAGTAGGTGCTGGTTCTCGATTCCAGGGTCGCCATCGCATAGTCGTCGTTTTCCGCCGCGTATAACTGCCAGCCCAAACCAAGCTGGCGAAGATTGCTCATACATACCAGAGCATTCGCTCGCTGGCGTGCGCTGCCCAAAGCAGGCAACAAGACCGACAACAAAAGCCCGATGCTTGAAATTACTACAAGCAGTTCAGTCAGCGTAAAACCTGTTATATTCTTCCGTTCAATCATTCCTGTGACTTTTTCCATTGTCCTGCGAAAATAGCGAAATCCTTAAAATCAATTTTACCGTCAAGATTAAGATCACTTCTTTTAACCCCCAGTGGCCCATCAAACATCCAGTTAGCGCAAAGTTCTTTCAAATCATCCATCCCGACCTGGCCGTCAGCGTTGATATCACCCGCAAGTCGGGGCTGCTCAAATTTGAACAAACCATCATCGTAACCGCCTATGGAATAAACAGAATCAACAGTTACTGCCGGGCTGCCGCCTGCCCCTGAAAAATGATCTATAACAAAGCCTTCTTCCTCCGGCACAGCCTCGACATCGAGTATATATAAATCCGTATAGACGCCTGCGTCTTTGGCGCCGAGATATATTTTACCGTTGGCGTAGACCGGCTGATGGGTCCAGCCGCCGATAATCATCTCTTCAGGCGTCTGCCAAAGCTCAATTACACTATCGCCCTTATCTTCGTATGCCGTCAGCTTCGACCGCGAACCCAAGTCATCAAGTCCTCCCGAAAGAAATATCCGCTGACCGATCACTACCGGTATCGAATTAGTCCGTTCGGTGGCCCGCTTCCAGATCAAAGTCCCGTACTCGGCATCGATTTTACAAAGAGTTGAATTATCCTCTCCGCCGTCCCAGTCATAACTTGCTGCGTAAATGTAACCTTCTCGCGTAACATTCACGCCCCCGAAAAAACCGTCGGTGTCCGATTCAAGCACATCAAGACGCCACAACTCATCCGGATCGGCGGTATCAGTTCTATATGCACAAACAGAGCCACACAGCGTAGCGACATATACCGTACCATTATAATAGGCCGGCGTATTGCCGCTGGTTTTACCGATAACTTCAGACCAAATAATCTCACCTTCAGCGCCGGCGCTATTTTCTATACAGTAAAGCCTGCCTTTACCGTCATCCTCAAAGCCGGATGCAAAGTCCGTAATGAAAACTCTGGAGTATCCTGGTTCATTTACTACACAAGCCGACGCATTTAGGACAGGTTTTTCCAACTCCCGCTGCCAGCGAATTGCGCCGTTTTCTCCACAAAGGCTGTAAACCTTCTGGCCGCTGGCGATAACCACTGCGTTATTAACTTCGTCAATAGCAGGACTCGACCACGAATCATCCCAAAAATCTTCCGGGATTTTTTCAATAATAGTTGCCCATACATTCTCTCCGGTAGCTTGGTCAAAAGCGATGATCTGGTTATGTATGTACCTGTTCTGGTTATCGTAATATTTTGCGAAAGCATAAATTCTGCCATTATAAACTGCCGGACTGCTCTGACCTTCAAAATCTATTAAATAACCTTCGTCCGCGGGACATTCCCATGCTTCCCAAGTTTTTTCAAACTGATTAGGGCCGTCCAGAGCGATGCTGTGCCGCTGGGGATCAGCCGCCTGTCCCAGCCATTGATTGTCACTGCCGGCGGAAACCCCCGCCCAGACAGATAAATGCATTACAAATATTGCCGTGATCTTGCTTACTTTCATTACCATAATCTCCTTTCGCATGCCCCTGCGCGGGGGCTCCAATAAAAAAAAGCTGCCGTTCCCTCGAAGGAAACGGCAGCTTAGTATTGATGCCTGGGCATATCATGCGTCAGGTAGTTTATAGCAATGCTATATATACGCATGCACCGTGTTCCGGTTCGCGAGAACACATTAATGTGCAAACCGATTGCAGGCAGGTATTCTGACTTACGCCCTACGCGGCGACTCCTTCCCATCCTTACGGACAGTGGATAAATGTCGCCGAGAATCCCAGCATAGCTGGGGCGGACGCTCACAGCGGCGCGACCGTCGCGGAATTTAACCGCGTTCCCTTTTGCAATCCCCGAAAAACCGGAGACCCGCAAACAGATTTTGAACTTTCATAAAGAGCTGTTAAAGTTTATACAACCACATAAAAAAAGATACAAGTAAAAATTTCATCCGGCGCAAAATTTTTCATATCCTCACGGCTTGGCCTACTCACATTCTGTCCGGTTCTCATCAGTTTGCAGTTCGCGAATGGTCAAAAGTATAGGCAATGGTCTCAAATACCCGGCAGGCCCAGGCGGATTGTTTAATATCTCAATTTCACCGTTTTCATTTACAACACCAATAACGCTGCTGCCGCCGCCATCCATATTCGCCGCATTCCAGCAACCAAGCTCTTGCATAAACAAAGCCAGCTCCCCCAGCGTCATCCCTTCGCTGAACTCCGGCTGTCTGCCGTCAGCAACTACCAGGCACATCTGATTGCCTGCTTTATTTACTCCGATAGCTGTACGCGGATGAACAGCTCCGCCTTGCTCAACAATTATTTGCGCTTCTTTGAGTATCTTTTGAAAGCCGCCTGCGCCTTCCTGTATGTCGGAATCTTCCGGCTCCCCTATATGGATGCGGCCTTTTTCATCAGTCCAGATCGAAACTTCACGATGTTGGCTATGTACTGTACCCTCGGTTGCTGCCAGGCCAAGTATATGTACATCTGTCGGATAAGTCGGAGACCATGGAGTCCACGGATTGGTGTTGACAAATGCCATCAGACGGGGATGTTCGGCCAGCCTGCGAGGATCTGTTCGGCCGACTTTTGTATCATCATCAGGAGCAGTTTCAGCGATAACCACAGCCGGTTCAATATTTTCATCAGCAAAGTCAACGACAAGAACATGTAAGCGAACCGCCCTGGGCTGTTGAATACTGTGGAAGCTGTAACTAATGCCGGATAAGTGGTCAACGCTGGCCGTTTGTTCGCCGGCATATGAATTGAATCCTGGCCGCAATAATACCGATACAAACAGCATCAATACAGCCAACAGAGGGAGTTTGTTGTGAATTAAGCGGTTATTAGTCCGATTCCTCATTTTTCACACAATGTTAAGCAAACCGCTTTAGCCCCGGCCAAGATAAACGATCGTTCCGGCCAAAACAAGTATGACAATTACGCAGATGCCAAGAGCCGTAAGGAAAATCCAGAGAAACTGCCGGTTCTGCGACTCCAGAAGTTTTTTCAGGTCCTGGTTACTCGTGGCCAACGAATCGTTAATATGTTCGATGGATTTTGTCTGGCTCGAGGTATTCTCGTTAAGGTGATCAACGGCCGAGCGAAACTGGCTAAAGCTCTCATTCATCTGTCTGTCGCAATCGGCCACCTCTGAAAGCTGGCGGTTTATATCGCCAAGAGCCTCGCTCTGGCGGTTTGCCTGTGCAGGCAATTTTTCAACGGCGTGGATTAACTGTTCATCCTTGGCAGAACTGGATTTGAGATATTCCAACAGTTCCTGATTTGTCTGCTTCTGGCTTTCAGCATAGCTTGGAAAGTTTTCCAGTATCCCCGGCAGCTTTTCAATTCGATGCATCAGTTCATTCTGCTGGCTAACGGTTTTGTCCAGGTGCTCGTTAATGCCCTGGAGCTTGTCTATAAGGCTGTCAAAGCCTTCCTGAAGTTTTTCTATTGGCGCATTTTTGCCTTTTCGCTTTGCCCATGGAGCGATTTCAGATCCCTCGGCTTTGGCAGTGTCTTCTGCTTGGGGCTGAGATTGCTCGTCAGGCTGCTCTTTGGATTGTTTTTCTTTGCGGAATCTTTTTTTGAAAAAATCGGAAAAACCCATAAATCAACTCCCATAGTTGAGATACTATACAGCTCGTCTTATTATTTTAGCCCAATTAAAAAGCGATTTTGATGCAAAGTCAAGTTATTTCTGGTAATATTGGCCGCAGGAAATTTTATCTAATGGAGAAGTTATGAAGCTCATAAGCTACCTGCGCAATGACAGAACGCTATGCGGTATTTTAACAGAAAGAGGTATTATCAACATAGCCTCGGCCTGGACAGGGCCGAATCCGCCTGCGGACACACGCGATATTCTCAATAGAGGCAAAAAGTGTCTG
>PWDX01000006.1 GCA_003553245.1 Phycisphaerae bacterium | reverse complement strand
GCCATTGTAGATGCGGCAAAAGCACAAACACAATCCTGACAGGGACGACAAATGGCTGATGAGTCCAGGTTAAGGCAATTTGAGGAAACTCTCGAGCGGGCGCTTGAGCAGCTCAAATCAATTAAATCACTCGATGAGCTTGAACAGTTTCGACTGAAGTATCTTTCACGAAAAGGTGAAGTTACGCAGATGCTTGCCGGTATAGGCTCGCTGCCGAAAGAGCTCAAGCCGCAGGCCGGCAAACTTGCCAATCAGGCCAAAAATCAGGTAAATGCCGCTTATGAGAAGCTAAAAGCCGAACTTGAAAAGAGCGAAAAGTCAAAGACCACCGAGCTTATTGATGTTACGCTGCCGGGCAAAAAGCCGGATGTCGGCAACCGGCATGTGATTACGCAAACAGTATCCGAGCTGCTTGAGATATTCGGCAGGATGGGTTTCAATGTTGCTTACGGCCCGGAAGTCGAGGACGAATGGCATAACTTTATCGCTTTGAACATACCTGATGAGCATCCTGCGCGTGACCCGATTGATAATTTTTACATTTGCGACAGCACGCTGCTTCGCAGCCAGACCTCGACGATTCAGATTCGAGTGATGGAAAATACCAAGCCGCCTATCAGGGTTGTCGCTCCGGGCAGGGTTTATCGACCGGATACCGTGGACGCCACGCATATGTATATGTTTCATCAGATAGAGGCGCTTGTGGTTGATGAGGATATATCAATGATTGACCTGCGAAGCGCGATTGACCAGTTCATTCACGCTTACTTCGGCGGCCAGGCAAAGTGGCGATTCAGGCCAAGTTTCTTTCCTTTTACCGAACCGTCGGCAGAGGTTGATGTTCTCTGGGTTGACAAACACGGCAACGAGGACTGGATTGAAATCGGCGGCTGCGGTATGGTTGACCCGAATGTATTCGAGGCCGTAGGAATAGACCCGGAAAAATACACCGGCTGGGCGTTTGGCTTCGGGATAGAACGACTGGCGATGAGAAAGTACGGCATAACCGACATTCGCCTGCTGTTCGAGAACGACCTGCGATTCCTCAGGCAATTCTAAAACTCGCCTAAAACTCACTTTTAAAGCATAAATGGAGGCAGTTATGCCGGATACATCTTCTGATATTCTAACCAAATACGCCAGGCTGCTGGTTGAGTATTGCCTGAAACTCGAAAAAGATGACAAGCTGCTTGTGCTTAGCACTTATCTGGCCGAGCCGCTGTTGCAGCAGGTATATCGACAGAGCTTAAAGGCGGCGGCGCATTGTGAATTCCAGATAGGGATGGATTCTATGCAGCGGATATTTTTCACAGAGGCCGACGCCAATCAGTTGCAGTTCATTTCGCCGCGAACCAAAATGGCGATAGAAGAGTATGACGCTGTGCTGTCGGTTATGGCGCCGTTCGACTTGGCGGAGTTAGAAGATGTTGACCCTAAGAAAAAGCAGGTTTCCAACGCCGCTCGCGCCGAGCTGACCGGTACTATGATGCGTCGAAAAAGCGAGGGTTCACTGGATATGTGCATCTGCGCTTATCCTGTGCAGGCGCTGGCCGACGAAGCGGGTATGTCTCTGGCCGAGTATGAGGATTTTGTTTACCAGGCCTGCTTTCTGGAAAGTCCCGACCCGGTAGGACAGTGGCGGCAGATAGAAAAAGACCAGCAACGGATATGCGATTATCTTGACCGCTGTGGCAGGATACGCTTTGAAGGGCCGGACATTGATATAACCTTTTCGACCAAAGGCCGTAAGTGGGTCAATTCCGCAGGCACGACCAATATGCCAAGCGGCGAGGTCTTTACCGGCCCGGTCGAGGATTCGGTGCAGGGGCGAATAAGGTTCAGCTTTCCGGGCTTTTTTATGGGACAGAAAATCGAGGATATTGTGCTGGAAGTCAGGGACGGTGAAGTTGTCAAATGGCAGGCGCAAAAGGGGCAGTCCCTTCTGGACAGTATTTTTGAAATCGAAGGCTCCCGTCGCTTCGGCGAAGCGGCAATAGGCACAAACAGCCGAATTACCAAACTGACCAAAAACATCCTTTTCGATGAGAAAATCGGCGGAACGATACATATGGCCGTCGGCGCCAGCATCCCCGAATCAGGCGGTAAAAACAAATCGGCGGTGCATTGGGATATGCTTGCCGATATGCGAACAGACGGCAGGATTTATGCCGACGACAAAATGATATACGAAAACGGCAAATTCCTGATATAGGCTTTCCTTCTGCGGAGTTGCGTGACTATTTAATCGCCTATATAATCGCGATTATGATTCGCCTGATAATATTTGCTATTGCCGGGCCGTTGTTTATTATATCGATAGCGGTCAATATCATAATATGGGTCAAAATGCGCAAAAACCTGACCGACCTGGAAGATTACTACTGGGAATTTGAGGATCAACATCCCACGTATCAGCGCTATCAGAAATTGCGGAACATAAGCTTTATCATCTCCGCAACATCGGTGCTTGCCATTTTCGCCGCGGCTATGATATGATAGAATATATTCTGCCGACCACTACTCTCGCTTGAGGGGCATATTTTAGATTTACGGATTCAACCAGTAGATGAAGTCACCCGCCGCAGGCAGGCGAAAGCCTGTGGTGATAAATCCCACTGGCTTTAACCCGCGGAAATTTAATACGCCGGGGAGGATTCGAACCCCCAACCTTCGGTTCCGTAGACCGACGCTCTGTCCAATTGAGCTACCGGCGCAAACTGCTTTTAAAGCAAAAATTTACGATCTATTCTGTTACTAATGCATTTTCTGACTACAAGCAAGTCCTTATTATAGTAAATCCTAATTGCATGTCAAAACTTATAGAGAACTTCTAAAAAAGTGTTTTCAGTGCCGTGGATTTGCGTTTAACGGTTTATCGGGCATGGCACCTTTTTAAAGTTAAAAAACAGGATTTTTCAGTCGGGTTCAGTATAAAAACTGCTGAAATCACACAGTATCGAATCAGCTATCGGCATTGCTGCTCCGGTAAGGGCTATTCGGCCTTGTTTTTCCTCTATCAGGCCAAGAGAAGTATATTTTTTCAGAACATCACCGAATGCTTTGCTTACATCAATGCCGGTAAGGGCTTTGAAACGCTTAACATCAATTCCATCACTCAGTCTAAGGTTCAGCACGGCTGTTTCGCAGGCAAACTGCTCATCGGTAAGCTCCGACCATTCTATGCAGGCATTTTTATCATGTCTTATTTTTTCGATGTATTGCCTTATATCTGATACATTGGCACTGCGAACCCTCCGATAACACGAATGTGCAGCCGGGCCAATACCAATATAAGGCTCATTGAGCCAATAAGTGAGGTTATGTCGGCAGGTAAAACCCGACATCGCAAAATTCGATATTTCATATTGCTCGAAGCCGGCTCGCGCCAACATATCGATGGTAATTTCATACATTTGCCTATCAGTCTCTTCCTCGGCTTGGCGAATATTTCCTTTTTTGAGGTCAGCGTATAACGGAGTCCCTGGTTCATAGCAAAGGCTGTAAGCCGAGATATGTTGGGGACTTAATGCGATTGCCTTTCGGAGATTTTCCCGCCATCGGGCTGAATTTGATTGTGGTATCGCGTAAATCAAATCGAGGCTTATGTTCTCGAATTGAGCTTTGCGGGCTGTATTTACAGCCATTTCCACAGTCTGTGCATTATAACATCTGCCCAGGAATTTAAGCTCATCATCAATGAAAGACTGTGCACCGATAGAAAGGCGATTCACGCCCAGAGAGCGTAAATCCTTTAAGAGTTCGTATTTCACCTGGTCAGGGTTAACCTCGATGGTGAACTCCGCATCTGCCGGAATTTCTGCTGAAATACCGTCAATAAGCTCGAAAAGTAACGACCTGGGCAGAATGGCCGGGCTTCCTCCTCCAAGGTAAGCAGTTGCGAACGGACGATAAGATGATTTTTGCTTTAGCTCAATTAGAATCGCGCGAATCATCTCAGCCGGGTCATAGCAGCTTATCGGCTCGGAATAGAACGCACAATAAGGGCACTTTGCTTCACAAAAGGGTATGTGAACATAAAGAGCAGGTCGCGATGAGGAATATGAGATTCTGGCGGACACGGGGAGATACAGTATCAAGTTAAATCTGAAAATATTAATTATAACCGTTTTCTGGCTACTCGACTTTTTCAAAAACAACAGACTGTGGCTGTGATTCGGCTTCAGCAGGCAGGCTTACAGTGCCTTTTTCATCGGTGGTAACGCTGACTTCGGGCATAGTTATCCAATCGGCGAACCAAAGACCGCCGTCCTTTTCCACATATCCGCTGAACATATCCGTTGCGGCTGTTTCGATAGTACCGCCTTCCATTTCGGCATAAAATCGCTCAAGCACAATATGCACGCTCAGTTCCTCGCTTTCGCTATCATAGACAGCCTGCCACTGCCCGGGTGTATAAGTGCCTGTTCCGTTGAATCTTAACGGTACTACTGTCTCTTTGTCGGGTTCAAGCTCTACTCTGCCCATAGAGTGTACTATTTTTGAAACCGTGCCGTCAGGTTCGAAAGTGAACCGCCAGGGCTGTTGTTGAGCTTGCCATGTCCCTACAAGGAAGTCAGGAAATTCATCATTGTCATCGACAATCATAGCCTCAACGGCATCGCCAGCGGGGGTCTGGTCGTTGTTAATAACTTCATCAGTCGGCTCAGCAGTGCGACAGCCGAGCCCGGCCAACAATGCCAGTAAAAACAATATGCCCAATTTCATAAAAATCTTTCCTTTTCTTTTTAGACGCAGATTGCGCAGATGCCGCAGATTTATTTGTTTTTGTTTTTCCTTTATCTATTCAGCGTAATCAGCGAAATCGGCTTCAAAATCCAAATAAAAAAGAGGCAGGCCGGGATGGCCTGCCTCTTAATAACCACTTAACTAACTAATGGCGCTTGCGGCTTAGGCAAGGCGTTTGCGAATGAACAGACCGCCAAGACCAAGCAGAGCAATTGTCATCGGCTCGGGAACAACATAGATCGAACCAATCTGGCTAAATGTGCCATCGTAATAGTC
>PWDX01000169.1 GCA_003553245.1 Phycisphaerae bacterium | reverse complement strand
GTGCACTTCGTGAGGCCAAAACCCGCCATAAAAGACGAATGGCAGAAGAGACGGTACGCACCGACCGCATAAAACTAAGATCACTCACAGCACAGTTGCAAACCGTCGAGGAAAAACAAAGACGCGAATTTGCCGTAGAGCTGCATGACTCACTTTCACAGGTACTTGCGTTTGCAAAAATTGAATTGGGAACTCTCCAGCAAAAAGTGCCCTCCGAACTTAGCGAATCGGTAAGGCATGTGCGTGATTTGATAGATCAGGTAATTGCCAAAACTCGAAAATTGACCTTTGATATGAGTCCTGCCACACTCTATTCTTTAGGCTTGGAACCGGCCCTTGAGGAGTTGGTCGAGCTCTATAACGAAGAGAAAATCTTTAACTGCAAATTCGAGAGAACCGAGCAGGAAAAACCCTTAACCGATCGAGTTAAAATTCTGCTATATCGATCGGCAAGGGAATTGCTTGTGAACATAGCTAAACACGCTAAAGCTAAGAATGTTATCTTAAGTTCTAAAATCTCAGGTGATTCGATTGAACTTAGTGTTACTGACGACGGTGTAGGATTTGAACCATCGCTGCTGGAAGACCGACAAAATACCCAAAATAGTTTTGGCTTGTTCAGTATCAGACAAAGACTCAACCATCTGGGCGGAAATATTGATATAATTTCACAGCCAAGTCACGGAACAACCGTAACATTAAGAGCGCCTTTAAGAAGAAAAATAATGCAAAAGGAGTTTGGACAATGACAACAAAAATAATACTCGCTGATGACCACGCAATCGTCCGTCACGGACTTAGCAAACTGCTTCAGCAGGATGACGATATCGAAATTATAGCACAGGCCAAAGACGGCCATATGACCCTGGAGCTCGTGCAGGAGCTTTCCCCCGATATCGTCATAATGGACATATCAATGCCTGAACTTAACGGCATAGAAGCAACAAGACTCATTCGTCGAGACCACCCTAATGTCAGGATAATCGCTCTTTCAATGCATTCGGGAAGGAAATTTGTAATAGAAATGCTAAAGGCCGGAGCATCGGGATATTTACTCAAAGACTGCGCTTTTGAGGAGCTCGACGATGCTATCAGGACCGTAATGGACAATAAAATATATCTAAGCCCCTCTATAACCGATGTCGTTATCGAAAATTATGTCAGGGGAAACGCAGCAGACGGAGAATCCGCATTTTCTGTATTGTCACAGAGAGAACGGGAAGTGCTCCAACTGCTTGCTGAGGGACAAACTACAAAGCAAATCGGCAGAAGTCTGCACATTAGCCCAAAAACAGTAGAAGCACATCGCCTGAGAATAATGAACAAACTTGGCATGGACAGCGTGGCCAAACTCACCAAATACGCCATTCAGGAAGGCCTGACACTACCCGAACCCTAAAGACAGGGTTTTCCAATATAATATTTCTGACCTTGGCAGCTTACCCCCAACCCGATAAAACTCAAAGTATCTGGCGAAAATTACGCATACCACATGAATTAAGCATTTCAACGGGCTCAATTCAGGAATTCCCCTATACCGCTTTTATAGAACATAAGCTATTCTCAGGTTTGGTCGCATCGCAGGATGTGGTGAAAAAGAAAGTTTGCATCATCTTTCACAAGGAGAAGAATTGATGAGCGGTGAAAAGAGTACTCCGTGGTATGTATTGCAGTCGCCCGAGATTGGACAGGCTTTTCATGATTTTTACAAGGCCGCCAAAGAACAGGGCGTTCTTGACAGAAAGACAAGAGAATTGCTGATGCTGGCTCTTGCGTGTGCGTTTCGTTGCCCGCATTGCACCGAAACCCATGTTAAAGCTGCTATGGAAGCAGGCGCGACAAAAGAAGAAATTACCGAAACTCTGCTTATAACAGCTTTGGAAGGCGCCGGCACTCAATTGGCGTGGGAAAAAGAACTATTCATAAAATATTTGGGCAGTAAACAATAAACTTCACAGAGCGTCCTCTGAGTTTTGCTCAAAAGCTCGATAAAAGTTTTTGGGCGGGAGGGATAGGACGCTCTTACCTTTTATCTGTTGCTGTACAGTTATTCGCGAATAATATCCGCTATTTTCATCAGGCGGGTGATATTATCACGCTCTGCTTCAGCTAACTTGTCCCCAATATAGCGTATAGTCTCTCGAAACTCCGGTATGACCATATGCTCGAGCATATTCACACGCCGGCGAGTCCGCTGAAGCTCCTGGGCAAGCAGCCTGGCCTGCTTTTCTTTCTCGGCGAGCTCTATCAAACTGTCAAGAGCCCTCTCAAGCGCCATCAGAGCCACATCGAGCTCACCCGATGTATTGGCAAAGCCATAGGAAATTATCTCCCCTTCCATCTGCTTGGTCATTCGCGGGACTTCCACATTCATAATCCGAGCGAATTTAATCGCCAGTGAGAATTTCTTCGTCGGTATTTCCAATGCTGCCGCGGTATCCTCCGGCTCCATAACCGCCCGAGCCAGCATAAAACGGCGGAATGTCTGCAAAAGCTCCTTTTCGACACGCTCACGCAAAGGTTTAATCTGGCTGGCGATTTTCATTAACTGCCGAGAAATCTCGTCACGCTTCTCGCTAAGCAGCCTATGCCCTCTGCTGGCAAGCTCAACCCGCCGACGCAAATCCAGGAGTGTCATTCGTGTCGCGCTTACATTGAGCATTAGCTCGATTCCTCCGTGCCTTGAGATTCTGAATCCTCGCGAAACTTAGGCATGTACTTTTCAAGCAGCTTGACATCAATACGCTTGAGCTCCGCATCACTAAACATACTCAGCAGCTTCCAGCCCAGATCAAGTGTTTCCTCAATCGAACGATCCTCATAATAATCCTGCGTTATATACTCGGCTTCGAAGCGATTGGCAAATTCCATATACTTCCTATCCTCATCGGAAAGTGCCGCTTCGCCCATAATCGCCGCAAGTTCCTGTGCCTCTTTTCCCTGTGAGTAGGCCGCATACAACTGATTATAAAGGTCGGCATGGTCCTCACGGGTTTTGCCCTCACCGATACCTTTGTCCTTCAAACGGGAAAGGCTCGGCAACACATCTACAGGCAACGGAATGCCCTGCCTGTATAGGGAACGCGAAAGAATAATCTGCCCCTCAGTAATATAACCGGTAAGGTCCGGCACCGGATGAGTCTTATCGTCTTCGGGCATAGTCAACACCGGAACCAGAGTAATCGAACCTTCCTTTTCCTTTATTCGACCCGCTCGTTCATAGAGCGTAGCAAGGTCGGTATAAAGATAACCCGGATAACCCCGCCTGCCCGGAACCTCTTTACGCGCGGCGCTTATCTGTCGCAGAGCTTCGCAATAGTTTGTAATATCGTTCATAACTACAAGTACATGCATATCCAGCTCAAAAGCCAGATACTCCGCCGCGGTCAATGCAAATCGCGGAGTAGCGATACGCTCGATAACCGGCTCATTGGCAAGGTTAATGAACATAACGGCACGCTCAATAGCACCGGTCTGAGTAAGGTCATTAATAAAGAACTTTGCCGCCTCGAAAGTAATGCCCATTGCGGCGAAAACCACAGCAAAGGCCTCATGCTCACCGAGAATTTTGGCCTGCCTTGTTATCTGAGCGCTGATCTCATCGTGGGGAAGGCCAGATGCCGAAAAAACCGGCAGCTTTTGTCCTCGGACAATCGGATTAAGCCCGTCAATGGTAGAAATACCTGTCTGGATAAACTCGTCAGGATAGTTACGGGCATACGGATTCATCGGCTGACCGTTTATGTCACGGTGGGCTTCGGCAATCAGCTTTGGCCCGTTGTCTCGCGGCTGGCCCAGACCGTTAAATACTCTGCCGAGGATATCCGGCGCAACATCCAGTGTAAGCGGCTTGCCAAGAAAGCGAACCGTACTTCTATCAATATCAATGCCGTTGGTGCCCTCGAAAACCTGCACCAGGGCGTTGCCTCTATCTACTTCGAGTATCTGACCGTTACGCAATGAGCCGTCAGCCAACTCAATGGTAACAATCTCACCAAATCTGGCCTCGGCCACATCCTCAACAAGAATCAAAGGCCCGGCAATGTTCGATACTGTCTGATATTCTTTTAACATTTATTGCTCCCTTTATTTCCTATTATCAGGCTGCGGCACCCTCTAACTGACCCATCTGCTCCTGTGTCGTTTCACGCAACTGGGATATCTTTTCCAATTCTTCTTCAGGTATAAACTTCGCCCTTGCTATCTGCTCACGAACACCGAGTTTAAATATATCTTCAGTCGAGGCTCCCTGCTCGACCGCCTCAATCGCGGCGTCATTAAAGTGCATAATAGTCTTGAGCATCTCGTACTGTTTAGTAAGCGATGTATAGGTATCAACTTCGTTAAAAGCATTCTGCATCAGATAATCCTCGCGAATCATTCTCGCTCCGTCAAGGGCAAGTCTGTCGCGTGCGCTCAGCGCCTCGGCACCGACCAATCGGACGATTTCTTTTAAGTCCGATTCCCGCTGTAAAAGCCCCATCGCGCGGGTAATAAGGCTATCCATTTCCTGTCCTTTATCCTTTTCATCAAAACTGGCTCGTAAATACTGCTTATAAAACGAATAACTCGTCAGCCAGCCGATAGCAGGAAAGTGCCTCTGATATGCCAGATTTGCCTGCAAAGACCAGAAAACCTTCACAACTCGCAGCGTGTTCTGCACAACAGGGTCGGACAAGTCACCGCCAGGCGGACTCACCGCACCGATTACCGCCAACGCACCACTGCGTTCCGGAGTGCCTATGCACTGCGACCGTCCCGCTCTTTCATAGAACGCCGCGATTCGAGAACCCAGATACGCCGGATAACCTTCTTCTGCGGGCATCTCTTCCAGGCGAGTGGACATCTCTCGCATCGCCTCTGCCCATCGGCTTGTACTATCGGCCATCAAGGCAACAGTATATCCCATATCGCGGAAATACTCTGCAAGTGTAATTCCAGTATAAACCGACGCCTCTCTGGCCGCCACCGGCATATTCGATGTGTTGGCGACAAGAATCGACCGTTTCATCAAAGGTTCACCACTGCGGGGGTCTTCGAGCTCAGGAAATTCCTGCAGCACATCCGTCATTTCGTTTCCGCGCTCGCC
>PWDX01000260.1 GCA_003553245.1 Phycisphaerae bacterium | reverse complement strand
TTTATCGTTGCTTTTGTCATTTTAATGTCATGGCGATTAGCACCGGCAATGGCAAGGCCAATCGGAACTCCAGAGCCTTCGGTCAGTAAACTGCGTTTAACACCCTTTTTAGCCCTGTCCGTAGGGTTTGGTCCGGTTTTTCCCCCCGCCAAGTGGGCTTTTGTCATAGACCCATCCATTGATTGCCATGACCAATCAATGCCTTTGAATTCGTCATAATCCTGCAAAGCTATCTTCCAGAGTTTCAAAAAAACCCCGGCTTTTACCCATTCCTGGAACCGTGAATGGGCTGTGCTGCTTGAACATATACCGGTTTCATTTAAGGCATTCCATTGGCAGCCGGTTCGCAATACGAAAAATATCCCATCCATGGCTTTGCGATCCGGCACTCTGGGTCTGCCGCCGCCAAAGCGATGCGTGTTCGGATGCCTGGGTATCAATGGTTGGATTTTATCCCATAATTCATCTGATATGTTATACCGATTTTTTACTTGTGGTTTTTTCATCCCTGATTCCTTTCAACTGCACCATTGCCGCTGATTATATCGGCTATTCAGGGGTTATTAGGATAGGCTCTAAGTAGGATGGGCGCAGCCGACCGTAAATGTCACGACTAGCTAAAGACTGAGCAAGCAGAAAAAGCGAAAAGTTAATATTGAATATTGACAGCCGGGGCGGTCCCGGCTAAATAGACACGAGTTGTTACGCTTTTCAAACGCCCATCGACCGGCATACTTTTTCATCCGTCTTTTATCTACTTTCCTGCGGTAGTTAACGACCGCATTCACGACCTTCACTGTCTCTTTCTGGCTTCTCCTGCCCACCTGCTGCGGATAACTTCATCTAAAGGTATTATGACCCGCAGATTGCGGGTCATAAACTCACTTTACGGGCCTATTTTCAGCCAGTCATTAGCAAGTGTTTGCAAATCATCTATATCATATACGGTTAGCCAGGCTTGGCCGATTACAGCTAAGTCAAGGAAATTGACAGAACCATCTTTATTAAAATCTCCCGGATAAAAATCAGGTACTTCAGTGACCATTACATTGAGTATTTCAACAGCTCCGACGTAGTCGTTATACCAACTATTAGACAAATACACATCCGCCTCTGCAGCGCCCGCAGGTGCTACAATGGACCCGGTCAAAGTTTCCTCACCAAACCCAGTGTGGTGGGAAATCTCTTCGAGAAGCACATTCTCAAGAAAAACTCCATCAGAGTCAAAAAAGCTCAACTGGACAAGATAGCCGTTTTCCTGTACCACCGGCGGATCCCATGTCTCCGTTGAAACCCAAGTCCCGAATGTAACACTGTAATCTAAAATCATGCCCTCAGAGACATTAAAGCGCCCGCTGCGAGCCCACGCTCCGTAATCATCGACATAATCCAAATAACTCTCTACAGGGTCAATACCCCAATGCTCAGGATTTAGGTCCATGTACATATTTTCATCCAAAGGATTAACATTGACGCCGCCCTTTTCGCCCCAGTTCCAACCTGCCGAGCCATCCAGAAAATCCCCGTTGGGAACCAAGTTTGCATAGCCGAGACCTGTATTGAAAAAACTCCATTGAGCCCAAGAAGTCGTATTCGAAGAATCGGTGAGAATTAGTGAATCGGCTTTGAGACGGCTAGCCAGTCCGGCCCGCTGCATACCAACATTTTCCAGATAAAAGCTGCCGTCAGTTTCTACCAATTGCCATTTAGCAAAATCGTCGTTGGCGGCCTCGCAACCAAGACCGACGGTAAGAATATCTTTCGATGCAGTTAGCCTAAAGTTTTGTCCGGCATCTTTGGCCCCGGCATTATCGATGTAATAAAACGCCCCTGTGGAGCGAAATTTCCATTGAGCAAAATCATCTGTGTTATCTGGCGAAATTTCGACAACTTCTCCGTTGCTTACAGCCATTCGTATATTCTCACCCATATTGTCAACATACTGAGAGTAATATGGAGGGTTACGGTCGCCCCATGTCACTTCCGCATGCCAGTAGTCATGCTTTCCCATGGTAATTGTTTTGCGGTTCGCCGGTCCGACACCATCAAAAAACACTTCTCGATCGGTACTTATAAATTCCCACTTCGAGTCTTGTGCGTGACGCTCATTAGATCCCGCAAAGAGCCATATCCTGCCATCCAGATCCCTGTAAACACTGGTTCCGCTCCATGTTACAGGGTCCACTTCATAAGCTATACGCTTGCCTTTACAGGCCTGAATAAATCTGCCTTCTTCTGGTGTCACATGGTGCCAGAACACTCCACCTTCACCCGGCCTGTCCCCGCTCAGGTCGGCCTGTATCATAAGCTCGATAAAACTATGCCACTCAGGATTAATAAAAAGCTTACCGTCGCTATGTATCCATTGGATAAAGCCAATGTACGATTCCATCGAGCCGTTAATCACATGCGTCCCACCGATATCCGTATAGTCGGATGTTCCATAATACCAGTGATAAGCGGCATCCGAGCATAAGGTAGAGGGCCCCAACAAAGGAATCGAGTCCAGTTCGGACCGATTTCGGAACTCTGCCATTATAGCTGCCATATTATCCGGATTGCTGTAAGGGTATTCCCAGTCCGGCTCATTAATAACCTCAACAAAGTCCCACCTGTCTATGGTATAGCCGTAGGTGTCTTCGATGTAGTTGATCATGGCCACTGCCCCATCGACCTTTCTCTCAGGAATGATCAAGCCGTCTGCACCTACATACCACTCATGAAGATCGTGTTTTGCCGTCAGGTGCATCGCTAAGTTAGCAGTTGGAACTTTCATTGCCTGGTCCATGCCCCTTCCGACAAAGTCCTTCATTGTATCGGTAAGCTGGGGATTGCCATCCGCATCATAGGTCAATGGTGTGGTGGCCAGAAAATTAATACGAACAACATTGAAATCCTCATGACCGATCCGATCTATTGCCTGGTCCATATTCCAGCCGTCGATCCAGGTCTGGTCCATCCCCCAGTAATCAAGCCGCTTGGTGACACCGGGTTCGGTAATGTCAAAATAAATGGGCAACGCGCCATCGGAAGGTCCAAGCCCGTCGGGAGTATCCAACACAATATTACCTATGCGAGAGCCGCCCTGCCAAGCGTTGTGTTGCCCCACAGTGATCACAACATCCATATACTTTGTGCCTGCCGGAGCCGTGAACTGACCGCTGTTTTCGGTCTTCAGCCCCCCCCAGTCACCCTCCCCTTGCTGGATGTCAAACTTAACATCACCAATTATGTCTGAGTGATCCTTGGAACCATAGAAACGTACCTGAAAAACGGGGTGAAGATCTTCAGTGGTTTCCTGCCAGACTCCGGAATTAAAACTGAAAATAAAATCCGACACATTGGGAACCGCAAACAGATTACTGCGAATGTCCTGCGGACCACCGTCGCCGTTTTCCAGCCGTCCACACTTCATATCCGGGTACTCGGGATGGTCGGCAGACTCAACCCAAGCTCCGCCACTAAAATTCCAATAGCTGCGTTCGGCCTCAAAATCACCATTGGGCACCATATTTGCCTGCGCGAGTGAAGCCACCACAATTAAAACTAACATACACAATAACTTCTGCATCAACCTAACCTCCAAATATTTTTTACTTAACATTTAAACACTGTGGCACAAATTTTTCTACTGAGCTTTTCTGCTTACATGACTAAAAGTACACTTTCCGGTCATCGGACTGTACACAACCGCCTATAAACGCAATTTTGAACTCAAAGCCATTATATTAATTATACTATTGCACTTACTAATTGTCAAGCTTAACTTCCCTTTTGCCTTACACATTATTAGCATATAAGTTCTATATTTCTGTTGTTTGTCATAGGATTTCTATCTGAGAATACCGCGGCAATTATGCTTTTAACGAAATCCACCTGCTCCGTGAAGGCTAAAGTGTGTTTTAGTATTGATAAAAAAAAGGCCCCGGGTTAAATCCTAGGGCCTTTTCTCGATTCAACTTAATCCTCAACAGGGTACATTCCCGATTCAAGCCATTCGCTAACAAGAAGCGAAAGATCTCCTTCGTGCACCGCACAATCACCCGTCAAGTCCCACTCGATATATTCTACCAGACAGACTGTCTCACCAGTTTCAAGCTGGTACAGATCAGCAATATCCTCTGGTGCTAAGGCATAATTAAACACCTGAAGGTCATCAAGAACTCCATCAAACCGCTCACCGGTATGGTCGCCAATTCTTCCAATCCAGAATCTTGAATCTCCACCACCGTCAACAACATATTCATCAACCTGAGCCGCCAATTCACCATCCAGATAGAGCTTCGCGCCTTCACCGTCATAAACTGCCGCAAGGTGATACCATTCATCCGGCTCCACTGAGGTTTCTTCAGTTGTGACAAATGAGGGGTCACCCCACGATTGCATTGTGATTTGCTGGGTTGGCCCACTAATGAGAATTTGGAACATGTTATCATCGATACCTGTCCAGCCATCACGCTTGGAAACAATCGTATTCCACTCTATTTCTTCTGGACTGTGCTGGGTCCATTTCAACCATATACTAATGGTAAATTGATTGGTAAACTCAGCAGGATTCCAAGACCCAACATCTGCCCAACCATCATCTTCTTGAATCTGGACAGCGCCGCTAGTTTTCATATTCTCCGGATCCTGGTCGCCGGTTACAATCCCGTCAACAAATGTCGGCTCTCCACCAACTTCGGCATGGTTACCCTCGCCACTAAGGTCAATATATTGACCTTGTTGGTAATCAGCCGCATCCAGAGTCCAATGTCCAACCGGCATATATCTGCGAATGCCCAGGGTAACCACATCCGAATACGCCACTGCCTCAGCAGAAGATACCATGCAATAATAGTAGGCTTCATCATCTAAACCGACATCGAGCAACTCTAATGTCGTTCCACTATAAAGTTGCGAGTCGCCTCCGGGGTCGATCTCGGAATCATAAGAGCGGTACCACTGGTAAGATAGAGCAGATTCAAATGCGCATTCGCCCTCAACTGTAAAATAGGCATCGTCGCCGGTATCTGCTAAAACATTCTCCGGCTGCTCAATAATTGATAAACTAGAAAGGGTTTCGAAAGACCACTCATGCCCCTCGATATCCTCGGGATCATC
>PWDX01000238.1 GCA_003553245.1 Phycisphaerae bacterium | reverse complement strand
CTCATGTGAGACGGTTCCGGCTGGAATTCGCCCCGGCCACCAGGCGATAAACGGCATACGATGGCCACCTTCATATAACGACCCCTTTCGCCCCCGCAGCGGGCCGGTAGAATCGGGCACACCGGGTCCATTATCAGAAGTGAAGATCACCAGCGTATCCTTTTCCAGTCCCAGCTCACGGATTTTGTCAAGCACTTTCCCTGTTGACCAGTCCAGTTCTTCGATACAAGCGTCGTACAAAAACAGCCTAGTTTCGGTTTGCAGCGGATGATCTTTATCTACCTGTTCCCACTGCTCTTCGGTATAGCGGTCCTCGGTAAAGAATTTTGAGGCATGAATAGGATGGTGCGGCATCGCATGCGACAAATACAACATAAACGGACGATCCTTGTTCTTTTCGATAAAATGCAAGGATTCAAAGGTATAGCGGCGGGTTAGGTAATCCTGGTTTGGGTTGTATTCAATGTGGTGTTCCTGGAGCATATACGGCAGGTCAGGCCGCTCAACGCGACGAGGAGTCCAAGGGTTCATATCGTTGCTGTAGGGCAGCCCCATGTGGAGGTCAAATCCTTGATAGATCGGCAGATATGGCGAATGGTCACCAAGATGCCATTTTCCGACCAAAGTAGTCTGGTATTCAACCTTTTTCAGGATTTCCGCAAAAGTGACCTCTTCCCGAGGCATGGTTTTCACCTGCGTATAGCGTTCGGAACCAGCTATGATCATACCGACACGCTGCTGATATTTTCCGGTCAGCAGGGCCGCGCGGGTGGGTGTACATAACGGACCATTGGAGTGGAAGTCCGTGAACAACATACCCTCTTGGGCCATTTGGTCTAGATGAGGTGTATCAATCGATCCGCCGTAACAGCCCGCGTCGCCGTAACCCATGTCGTCGACCATAATGAACACGATGTTGGGGCGTTTACGCCGGTGGGCAACTTTTTGGGACTCCAGAGCGGTGCAGCCAGCCAACGAATGTGAGGCAGCCACAGAGCCGACGACCTTGAGAAATGATCTGCGAGTAGTTGCTGTCATGACTCTGTTCTCCAAATAAAATTAACTTTTAAGTATAGGCTTAAGGCCTGATTCCAAACGCCCACGCTGACAACATGCCCAAGTCGTCTGAAATTTTATATCGATTTTTTACTTTTCGTTTTTCGCCCCTGAACCCTTTCAAATAAATTATAATCGCTGATTATATCGGCTATACAAGGGCTCTTCGGATAGGCTCCTAGCAAGGATGCTGCTTCTGTATCCTTGCTGCCGAAACATTGATTCGCGAGATTTTGCGAGCAGCTCATCTATTATTCTGGGGCTGGCGGATATAGTTCATCACCATACACTTTAGTAAGAGCAGCTTCCCTTGCCTCTAAATCATTCTGTAACCGAAATGCCTGAAGAATTGGGTCGGAAACTTTTTCCATCCACTTTTCCAATTCATCACGCATCCGATTTGCCGCATTGGTCGCCTCAGGCTGTTCAGAGTCAATCAGATTATTTACACAATATGGATCAACGGCAGCACCGTCCTTGTCTTCTATGAGATATAATTCTTCAAGTACGCGATATCTGAACATACTTACACGTTCCTCAATAGAAGGATCATCCTGGCCGGCATTTTCCATTGCCCTGAATGTTATGCCTTGATTGTTGTTTCGATAAAAATGGCCTGTTTCTCCGCTCCATGCGTTGAAGATGTATAGCCACTGATCGTCCTGTACAGCCCGCATTGGATATGCGTTTCTGCCTGCAAGCCAGTCTATCTGCGTATAGACCCGGTCACGCCCTTGCTGGTTTTGTCCTTTTAATAAAGGAACAAATGAAAAACCGTCTTGCTTAGGCGGCGCCTCTATACCTGCGGCCTCGCATACTGTGGAAAAATAATCAATGCCCGATATAAAATGTTTATTATCAACTCTTCCGGGGCTAACCACGCCTGGCCAGCGGACAATCCATGGCGTTTTGCTTGAAAACAAATAGGTATTGGCTTTAGCAAACGGGAAAGGACGACCATTATCGATAATAAACATCACCAGCGTATTGTCGGCGTATCCCTTCTCTTCGAGAGCGTCCATCACCCTGCCGAATGTATCATCCATCCGCCTGTTAGCACTCTGCCACCAACCAAGTTCCTTTCGTGTATCAGGCAGGTCAGAAAGGTATCCGGGAACATGAACCTCATCCGGTGAGTACCATTTTGACGGCTGGGCTGCGCCATCCGTAACATCGTCTGGCCCGCGGGACCACGCAGAACGGTGGGGGTCATGGGAATTGACCATCATATAGAATGGTTTGTCTTGTTCTTTGCACATATCAAAAAAATCGATAGTACGCTGATAATAAAGTTCCGGATTAGCTCCATTGCCCAAATCCCCACGGTTATAAGCGTAATCCCACTGGTCCATCGGATTGTCCCTGGGGGTTGAATGTGCCACTTTTCCGAGAATACCCGCCAAATAACCGGCATTCTGAAATAGCTCGAACACAGCAGGAACATCATCTCTAACTGCACTCGAAAAACCCATACCTTCGCTGTTATGACCGTAAAGGCCGGTGTTAAGAATGATTCGGCTCGGCACGCATATCGGCGAGTTGACATGTGCACGCGTGAAACGCATTCCCTGTGCGGCAAATTTGTCTATGTTCGGCGTCATATCTGACGGTTTACCGCCATAACAGCCGATTCCCTCGATACAACCATCATCTGCCGTAAACAACAGTATGTTAAGGGGTTTAGAATTAGAATTGCTCGAAGACATATCGATTTTCAGAAAATCGTTAGAAATCAGCATACCCCCGGCAAACGCTTTCGAGCAACTGCTTAAAAATTCTCTTCTGTTGAACATATTTACTCCTTATTTTGATTCGATGGACTTAAAATGCAGATAATTTCCGGAATCCTGAAGGGTCATATATCCTGTTGCAAAAGACGCTCATGAATATTCTATTTCTATTTCCTGGCCCTGATTCGCAGTTATAGCCAGTAGGCCGTTTCTGAATTTCCACCCGGTCGCCCCGGTAACATTCTCAGGTTTTTTGGGAGAAATAACTTCAATCCTGCTCGGCTTGCTTGAGTCAACCAATTCATCGATGTTTAATTTTAGCTTAGCATTATTTCTGTTAATAGGATAGACTTTTGCTTTTTCTACATTGTAAAGCCTGTTTGCATATGGCTCTGTCGTCTTAACGAACGGAGCAATAATAATATACGGCTCAGCCTGGAATCTGTTTCGCATCGGTCCAACTTCAAGATAATCACCCTTGTCCGCTACAGGCGCGTTTCTGACCTGCCAATCACAGCCGGCCTGGCGGATAAGCCATACGAATCGCTTATTGCCCTGGCACTGAGCCTGATAAACTCTCCTTGATTGCGAAACACTGGAAATATCAATCGACGCTGTTTCATTGGCTGCGAGAGTTCCATTGTATTCGTACTGTTCACTGCCTATTATCAGGGCGGGGTTTTGAGTTACAGAACCGCCGGGATCTGAAAAGGCAATAATGAAATCGTTAATTTGAACAGAATTCTGCAAATTAGAAAAATTCACTCTCGCAGAAACATTTATCTCCTCGTCACTTTGTATATCTGTATAAATTGTCGTTTCATGTTCCAGCGACGGGAAATCTATCTCGTGCTCTATAGTCTCAGGTCCGCCCTGAAGCACCCACTCCGGACCGTCAATGGAAGCCAGTTCCTGACCGCTTTTGTTATGAACAAAAAAGTCCAGCTTCGCTTTTTGCCCGCCGACTTCGGCATCAATATCCAAAATAAACTTATATTGTTTGTTTGGATTCAGTCGATAATATGTATATTGATGGTGTCCTCGGTGGGGACAATGCATCGTTCTGACCTCATTGGTCGGTAGTAATTTCAAGCCCGGATCTGTCCATTCATAAACCCCCGCTCCGCCGCTGACAGAGCAGCCCATCAACTGCCAGTGTCCACCATCCGGCCTGTCCGGATTTCTGACGGCATGATATTTAACTTGTGAATCGTCATTGAGGACATCGCCCTCGAGCCCCCCGAAAAAGAGTTTCGTATTGCCAGTCGAGGCGGCGGTATGATGCATAACCGATACACGCTGACCATCAGCAGCCGCGCCGGTTCCGTAGCTGTGAGCCGCCGGAGCCTTGGGGTTATAACTGGAATTGTTTATTTTCATAATATGCGTTTTGATGGGCTCTTCAAGGTCACCAACGAAACAATTAAACTCAGCGCTGTAGGGCGCCACCTTGAGTTGTTTGTCGTCTATCTCGAAATAAATACCACCCAAACCATGCTTGCCGTTGCTGGGGTCAAAGCCGCCGATTCTGCCGTTGGAAACATACAGCCTGTCATGTTTTTCGAGAATATCGTAATCGTGGTTGTGGCCGTGCATCCAGGCCACAGCGTTCGGATAAGGTGCAAGTAGGGCCATTATTTCGTCAGTGTTTATCACGCCGCGATAACCCGGCACATCCCTGCTTGTAGTTTCAAGTAAATTGTTATGTGAAAGCAGTATAGTGGTCTTATCTTTATTAAGCTCAAGGTCAAGTTTAACCCAGCGGATTGTCTCCTCGTTGATATAGACCGCACGGACAAGCTCAGGCATGGAAATGAAATGTATGCCGCACAAATCAAAGCTATAATATGGCCGGCAAGATACGCTTCCGAGTATATTGGCGGTCCATTCCGGCTCAAAACCCCTTCCCGTTCCGGTTACTTCGTGATTGCCGGTTACATAATAAAAAGGCAGATGCGGACAGCCGCCCAGAATCACATCCGTCCAGTCCCCTTTGTCTGCGTCTGTAGCCTGGTCGCCCCCGTGATGAGCATCACCGGTATCAATCAAAAGGTCAAGGTCCGGAAATCTGGCTCTTATTCTTCGAATCATTTCAATCTGGGTGGAAACAGACGGCTGAACGGCCCCCTCCCATCCAAAATGAGCATCCGAAACAATAAAACCCTTCAAGCTGCTCGAAGACATATCGATTTTCAAAAAATCGTTAGAAATCAGCATACCGCCGACAAACACTTTCGAGCAACCGCTTAAAAATTCTCTTCTATTCATTTTTATCGTTCCCTAAATTAAGGCCAAAGTTCCTGCTGCATCCATAATTCCGCAAGTACGGAAAAAT
>PWDX01000187.1 GCA_003553245.1 Phycisphaerae bacterium | reverse complement strand
TAAACGGAAAAAGCGAAAGGGTTGTCACGGCTCATCTGCCCGGCGGGGATTTGCTGTTGAACTGGCTTGAGGCTGATGGATGCGTTTATATGACAGGCCCGGCTGAGCAAGTGTTCGAGGGTAATTATAACGCTGATTAGTAGCATAAAGTACCGGATTTTATAGAGGTTTGTGGATGGCAGGTAAAAGCAAAAAAATTGATATTAAACGAATTGAAAATGCTGCTCGCGAGATACTTCTTGCTGTAGGCGAGGATCCTGACCGACAGGGTCTTCGCGATACGCCGGCAAGGGTGGCGAGGATGTACTCGGAATTGCTCGACGGGATTCACGAAAACCCTGAAAAGCATATAAAAAGCATATTTACCGAAAAATACGATGAAATTGTGCTGCTTCGTGACATACCGTTTTTCAGCGTGTGCGAGCATCATCTTATGCCGTTTATTGGCAAGGCAAATGTTGCCTATCTTCCTACCGGCTCGGTCATTGGGGTAAGCAAGCTTGCTCGTATCGTGGATGCTTTCGCGCATCGGCTTCAGGTGCAGGAACGGCTGACCGAGCAGATAGCGGACTTTCTGATGGAAAAACTCAAGCCTCAGGGCACAGCGGCAGTACTGGAGGCGTCGCATAGCTGTATAACTATCCGAGGAATTAAAAAACCCGGTTCGGTAATGGTGACCTCTGCTGTGCGCGGCATATTTAAGCGCGACCCGCGCAGCCGGTCAGAAATAATGTCGCTTATGCACAACGGCAGTGGAAATTATTGAAAAAACCCTTGACAGCAGTCGGATTTAATGTTAAAGGGGTAAACAAAGCAATTGCTCCGGTCTTTTGCGATTAAAATTACAGACAGTGCCTGCGAAATTGCTTTTAATAACAACACGGTTATTAACAGGCCGGGAGCCTTGCGGTGCTGATCTGGATGGGAGGACATTTTTATGTTAAGGAAAGTCGTATTGTTGGTCGCTGTAGTGGCGCTGTTTGCAGCCGTCGGAACTACCGTCTCACGAACCGCGCGAATTGAGGGGGCCGAAGTAACACTGCTTGAGGTCGGTGATATTGCACCGGAGTTTAAGCTATTCGGCGTTGACTACCGGTATCACAGACTTGAGTGTTACGAAGATGCCAAGGCTGTCGCGGTTATTTTTCATTGCAATCACTGCCCGATTTCACAGGGAAACAGGCAGGCGTTGGTGGATCTTGCCGAAGAATTCGAGGGCCACAGCGTTCAGATACTGGCGATCAATCCTAACCCCGCCGAAAAAGTTGCCGCTGATGGTTTTCCGCAGATGAGAGAAGTGGCCGAGGAAACCGGTTATACTTTTCCGTACCTATATGATGAGACACAGCTTACCGCCGCTGCATATGGTGCCAGGAGAACGGACCATGTTTTTGTCCTTGGCCCGGCAGATGATGACGGCAACAGGCGGATAGAGCATATTGGCCCGATAGATAACCGTGGCCAGGAACCCAGATATACCGCTATGGCGCTTCATTCTATTTTGAGGGACGAGGAAATAGAGCATAAGGAAGTGGAAGCGTTCGGCTGCACTATCAAGTATCGAAACGACGACGAGAGACAAGACCGAGGCGTGGAGTTTCCATAAAGGCAAGTTGTTGCCGTCTGGATTGTAGTTAAAACCCTTCTCGTTCGAGACACTAAGTTTAGAGGGGGCGAATTGTCCCTATTCAGGAAGTGTTTTTTTCGCCGCGGGTGTGTTCGGTAGCGGAGTATCGTTTTTCGTAGATACTTTGTCTGCCGAACACCTGGGCAATTGTGGACAGCAGGATTTTTATATCCAGCCCGAGGCAGGCCTTTTCCACATACCGGACATCGAGTTCGAGCTTTTCTTCACGAGTCAGGGCGCCTCTGCCGGAGATTTGGGCAAGGCCGGTCAGGCCGGGCCGAACCTCAAGGCGGCGGCGCTGGCGACTATCCCACTCGGCCATCTGTTCGAGGTATAAAGGTCGGGGCCCGACAAGTGACATATCGCCTTTTAGCACATTAAACAACTGCGGAAGCTCATCTAGCGATGTCTCTCGCAGGAATTTGCCAAAGCCGGTTAATCTTGGGTCGTCGCCGGATTTTGGACTAGGGCCATAGGGGTCAACATCGGTCCGCATTGTGCGGAACTTATAAAAAGTAAACGGTCTGCCGTTTTTGCCTGCACGCCGCTGTTTGAATATTGCAGGGCCAGTGCCGCCCAGGCGGATAATAACAGCAAATACCCCAAACAGCGGCAGCAGCAGTATTACCGCCGGCAATACAAGTATGAAATCAAGAATTCGTTTGAATATAAGGTATAGTGTGGACACAAAGAGTTAGAAATTAGATGTCAGAAAACAGAATTCAGGATGTCTGATATAGTTCTTTAGTTTATGCGGACTTACCATCATAATGAAAACTCCGGAATTTTTGAGATTAAATTTTCAACAAACGACTGGTTCGCCGATAAAATAGTTCTGTTTAATGTCAATAAATGTACGGCAGGACAAATTCTATGTAGTACCTTTTGCCAGGCTTTAAGTTAGAATGCCTTTCCACCGACTGCAAAACTGTCCGCAGGCCGTCCCGCCATAAATCGTCACAGACATCTTCGCGAACTTCCCTGATCTGGGCAAGAGCTTCGAGAAGCGAGGCGACCAAATCGTTTTGCGGCTGCTCATCAAGAACCACGCTTTGGAGGGCTTTAGCTATTATTCGATCATCGATATCTTTATTATCGCGGTAAATATCAATAATGGCGAACTCGATATTCTGCAGCAGATCAGTATGGTGCTCCATCATATAGTCGCCTGTAGATGAACTGCCCAGAGCTTGCCTTCTGCGTTTTTTCTCTTCCATATCACGACGTAGCAGCTTTGACCTTGAAGCTCGTCTTGATTTTAAGCGTTTATAAACCATATCAGCTTTCAGTACCCATATATATTGCCAGCCAGTGCCTTGTATTGCTGTTCAAAGACTATACTGGCATATAACGGCTGTCAAGTGTCATTTTGAGGACAGAACTCGGAAATCAGAAATCAGAGAACAGATAAAAGAGTTCAGATTTTAGACTTTAGAATTCAGACTTTGGAAAAACGTGTAATCATTACAATCGATACAATTGTAATATATTGCCTATGTTAACAAATGGGTTCGTTTTGGAAAACATGGTTTTTTTACGCTGATTGCGCTGGCGCTTAGATAACAGATAACAGAGTTCAGATTTTAGAATTCAGACTTTAGAATTCAGGTATCAGAAATCAGAAAACACAACAGCGGTTTACAGCCTGGCCAGCATCTGGTCGGTCTGGGCGATTAGTTTGTGCAAATTCTGGACGGATTTTTCCAGTTCTGTTTTTTCACTGTCGCCAAGCTCCAGCTCTATAACCTCTTCGATACCGTTTGGCCCGAGTATGGCCGGGACTCCGACGAAATATCCGCCTACGCCGTACTGGTTTTCGGCGTAACTGCAGCAGACAACCTCTCTGGCAGGGCCGTTCAGTATGGCATCCAGCATTTTTACCGTGGCCGCGCCGACGGCGTAATATGCGCTGAAGCCCAGCAGGGCGACAATCTCGCCGCCGGCTTTTTTCGTTCGATTGACAATCGCTTCTATTTCACCGGCGTCCATAAGATCGGTCAACGCCTTGCCGTTAACGGTTGTTCTGCTGACCAGCGGGACCATATCGTCGCCGTGCCTGCCGAGGATAACGCTTTGGACTTTGGACGGTGCAACCGACAGTGCATCGGCGATAAAATGATTGAAACGAGAGCAGTCCAGCTCTCCGGACATACCCATCACTCTGGCTTTATCCAGGCCGCTGACCTTGGCGGCTACATGCACCATCGCATCAAGCGGATTGGTAACTACCAGTATTATCGCCTCGGGGCTGTACCTGACGGCGTTGGCGGTGATTTCGGCGACTATTTTTACATTAATCTCCAGAAGCTGCTCGCGCGACATATTCGGCTTTCGGGCGGCTCCGCCTGTTATTACGACAACATTGCTGCCGGCCGTTGCGGTCCAGTCGGCTGCCGCGGTGACATTGACATCGCTGCCCAGTGCAGCACGACCCTGGTCGATATCGAGCGCTTTGCCTTTTGCGGTGTCCTCGGCAATATCCAGCAGTACGACATCAGCCATTTGCCGGACGGCGATTAAGAACGCTGTGGTGGCGCCGACATTACCGGCGCCGACAACTGTAACTTTTTTTTGTGACAATTTCAGCTCCTTGTTGGTGATAGAATTTAGACTTTAGACTTTAGAATTCAGAATTTAGAAATCAGATAACAGAGAACAGAGAACAGATAACAGATTATTTGAATGCGGCTTTATCCGGCTGCGCCGGAAGTACAAAGTACAAATTACAAAGTACGATTTTTTGTTTTGAATGCGGCTTTGCCGCGGCTGTTTTAGCGGATTCCTCGGCTGCGCCTTCGGAATGACGGTCTGCTGCGGCTAATTCTTTTTCAATCTGCTAAGAAATTTAATATCTTCGTTATCTTTCGGTCGTCCTGCAGCTTTTTTCATTTTAATAAGGTCGTCAAGAGATGCAAACCAGACAAAAACATTGCCGAACTTAGCTTTCACTTTATTCTTCCAGACCCTATCAAAGTTGACTCCTTTGACAAAAGGGTGAATATCAGTTTCAACAAGGTATTGCCGAATCAGTACTTTCTTGGTTAGGAGATCTTCGACCGTAACATCAGAGACATCATATCCAAATGACTTCAAAGATTCGCGTGTCCGTCTTGCATTGGCTTTGTTAGGTTCGATGAAAAGATCTATATCAAGGGTTGCCCGTGAATATCCGTGAACAGCAAATGCCGTCGCCCCGATAATAACAAACCGAACTTTATTTTCTTTTAATAATCTGAGTAGATTTTCTGTGTTCATTTCGTCTCAGCAATGAGAGCATTTCACGGCTTTTTTGAATCATCATTTCAAACCGCTGCTTAGTAGTTAGAGATGTAAGATACTCCAACTCAAACTCTATTTCCTGCTGCTCATCGTCTTTTCCCAGTTTTAAAACTGGCATTTTCAACTCCCTGTGTTTTTGTGTTTATGATGATAAAAATTATCCTGTTATCCAGTCAATTATTTTTCTAATATCCCAATTCTAAATCCCGCCGTCAGCTGCGTCAAATACTTTTCGCCGGCTGCGCCGGAAGTACAAATTACAAAGGAC
>PWDX01000154.1 GCA_003553245.1 Phycisphaerae bacterium | reverse complement strand
GAATGGCGTTCGGCTGGAGCGAAGACGGAGCTCCAAAGATGTCAAGAATTATCATCAAGCGTTTTACTTCCGCCGGCCAATGGGAAAAATACTGGCGAGAAAGGCTCAGAATTCAGAACAATGTTATGATTGTGTTAAGAAGCATCAAAGCTGAGAATCCCCAAACTTTGGGACGATAATAGCATTTTACTGCTGACTGCGCACAGCAGGTGATCAGAGCCAGCCAAGAGTTGCTCAAGCCGGGGTACAAGCCGCTGGCTGAACAGATTGTCGCTGCTTATGACATCGCAGGTAAAACCAGTGTTATTGGCATAGACTTAGGCAAGTTTCGCTCGGCTATTGGCAGTCTGTTTCATAGAAATCTAGTGGGATGGCGAAGCCAGTCAGTGCGTAACCTATCCGGCCTTGACAAAGACTATCGTAGTATCAGAGCGGTAGCGCGACACATCGAGCAAGAGTATGGCCGTACTGAAGAGTGGCGTGAATTATAGCAGGAACTTCAAAAACTTGAACCGGCGCACCAACAAATGCTTGACATTCAGGGCTTATGGCGTGAAATTAGAGCCGAGCAGTCTCGCGAACACCCTGACCAAGAGCGTATTGATTATATGAAGCAGCAGATGATGGTCAGGTCAAGAAACTTTATTAAGCGATACGAAGACCAGATGCGTAACAGATAACAAAATTCTTGCTGTTGCATTACGGATTTTGTAACAATGAATGTAACAAGCGGATAAAAAGATGGTACATACTGAAACATACTGAAACACGCTGAAACAGTGTAAGTTTATGCCGTTAAAGCAGTTATGGCATAAATCTTTTATGAGACTGAACTTACAAAATCGGCCCTATTTTAAGAGAGCAAAGTGAAATTTCAGGTATTCAAAAACGGCCAGCAGGTTAAAGATTTTACGCTATCAGGTGCGTATCTTTTCGGCACCGATGGGGTAGCCATACGCAAAGCCCAGATAGAATTTAAGAATAATTTGATTGATTGTCGCAAACCCACTACTGAGACGGCGGGATTAGCGCTTTTATGGCCCATAGAAAAATACGGCAAAGTGATGCTGCCCACCACCTGCCTGCCCGAGCGGGAAAGACCCTATATTCTCAATGTCGAAATTGCCCGCGCCAAGCTGATGCAGATAGTCAATAAACGAGAGGATTGGGCTTATTTCAACGGAATAAATGGGTTTACAGATAATTCCGACGAGGCTATTGATAAGTTTATCGAAGCGATACAAAATATTTCAGAGCCTTCAAAAGCGGCAAAAGTTGCCGACGAAGCTATTCTCAAAGCGGTGGAGTTTTGCGAAAAACTCGCCGTAAAGCAGGCCGAAACCGTGTTCGCCAAAAAAGTCGGCGCCAGAGGCTTCAATCGCGGTTGTCTTGGCTGTACCCTCGATCCAGACAAAATTGATAATTCAGCATATGTGAATTCGATATTGGGTGCGTTCGGACTGGTTACAATCCCTTTCAACTGGAAGCAGATAGAGCCAAGGCCGGGCAGATACGATTTTTCAAAGATTGACAAATGTATTAAAGCAATCGTAAAGAAGAAGCTTTTAATTAGTGCCGGACCTTTGCTCAGCTTTACCGAACAATCTCTGCCAAAATGGCTGATTGACAGCGGGGCAAAGTTTGAAAAAATACGCGAAGCAGCTTATAGATTTGTCACAAAAGCGGTGTCTCGCTATTCCGGAGTAGTTCGTGGATGGCGGGTTGTCAGCGGCCTGAATGCTTTTAATTATTTTTGCTTCAATTTTGAACAGGTACTGGAAATGACGCGAGCCGCGGCGATGGCGGCAAAAGCATCAAGCCCCCGCGCCCTGAAGATCATCGAAATCAGCAATCCATGGGGTGAATATTACGCTACTGCCCCGCATACTATTCCCCCGCTTGTGTACATAGATATGGTGATACAAAGCGGCATCAATTTTGATGCGTTTGGATTACGCCTGCCGCTTGGAAAAGCGGAAAACGGAATGCAAATGCGTGATATGCTTCAACTGTCCTCGGTTCTGGATTATTTTAGTCCGATCGCCAAACCATTATATGTTACCGATATTGCGGTACCAAGTATCGAAGCCGGAGGGCGGCATCACGGAGATGTAGCTGGAATTTGGCAGGCCGGCTGGGATGAAACGCAGCAAGCGCTCTGGCTCGAGAGATTCTGTAAAATTGCGCTGAGCAAGCCATTTATAAACGCCGTTACTTATGCGAACTTGATTGACAATGATAATAATGTTATAGCCGGCAGCGGGTTAATGACTGACGATTTCAGGCCAAAAAAATCCTATGAGATGCTAAAACGGCTCCAGTCCCAGGCAGGAATTCTCACGCACTAAAATTTGCGTTTTGTTTGGTGTTAAAACCACAAACCAGGATATCCGCCTATATAGTGGATTCGATTAACACGGAGACCCAGATGCAGTCTAATGCAGATATACAAAATAGCCTTGAATCGCGTTGTTTTCTGCTGCTTGCTTTATTGGCGTGTGTTTTGTGCTTTAATCTGGCTCGGCAATACCGCAGCTCAGCAGAGCCGACTGAAATAGTTCTCAACCAGAAAATAAATCCGAATATAGCTTCGCTTGAAAGCATGATAAGGCTTCCTGGCATAGGCCCTGCCAGGGCAGGAGCGGTTCTGGAGTACAGAAAAAGCCGGCCAACCGATGCGCCCGCTTTTACAAACTATGAAGATTTACAGAAAGTACACGGCATCGGGCCGGTAATTTCAAAGAGGCTGAAACCCTGGCTTGAATTTGAAATGGAACAATCGCAAAAAGAGAATCGTAAGTGAAACAACGCAGAAACAGTGAAGAAAACTATGGCTGAATGGGAAATAAACAGACCTTTAGGACAGTGTTGCGGCACGGGTAAAGATATTCCGCCCGGAAAGGAATATTTTGCATCACTTGTGGAAACGCCGGAAGGATTGCAGCGTCGGGATTTTTCCGTCGAATACTGGAACAGTGCTAAACCGCAGGTTTACTGCTACTGGAAAACGCAGATGCCCGATCCTAATGAAAAGAAAAAGCTATTCATTGATGATGAAATGCTTATGGCTTTTTTTAACAGGCTCGAGGATGAAACGCAGCAGGAAAAGCTTAATTTCCGTTTTGTGCTGGCGCTTGTTCTCATGAGAAAAAAAAAGCTCAAATATGAATCTTCGCATAGACTTGATGACACCGAGGTTTGGGCACTTCGAAAGACGGGTGAAAAAGAATCTGTCGAGGTTGTCAACCCCGAACTTGACGAGCAGCAGATCGAACAATTAACATTACAAATTGGACAAATACTCCAGGTTGAACTTGAATGAAATATTTTAACATTTTTCTTACATTGATATTTTTAGTTGTAACTGCTGTATTCCAGTCAGGCTGTCAGGGTCGCATAGAGGAACCCGCCAGGGACTGCGCCGGTAAAGAAACCGTTGAAGATGCTATTGAAGCTCTCTCCGCGAATACCGGCATAGAAGGGCCGGTTCGAGGTTCGGGCCATACAAGGCTGGTTTTCTTTGATGAAGATAATCAGCGTCATCGGGAAAATTTCCAGATCAGACTCTGGATGGAGCCGCCAGATCATATTTACCTGCAGGGCGAGATAGTTTTCAGCCCACGGGCGCTTTTACTTGGCTCAAACAGCGAAGAATTCTGGTTCTGGGTTAAGCCGGAGATCAGTACTTATTGGTGGGGGCAATGGGATCAGGTCGAGCACATCCAGCAACTGCCGGTAAGTCCGCGGGTTATTTTTGAAGCAGTTGGTTTTGCAGGCCTTACCGAAGCCGATGAACACGAAAACTGGTCTCTCCATCAACAGGGTCCTCACGATGTCCTGACCCTTAGCAGGCAGGGCAGAGTTGTAAAAAAAGTATATATCGACAAATGCGATTATACGCCGGAGCGTATTGAGTATTTCGGAAAAGACCGCCAACTTATCGCTGTTACCGAACTCGACAGATATGTGCAGATAAGCGATGGCGTGCGCGTGCCTGCTTACATAAAAATTGTTACTTTCGGCACGGGCTACCAGCAACCCTTTGAAGCTGAAATTACGCTTGATTCTGTAGAAGCCGCGACTTTTACCGCCAGACAGCGCGAATACCTGTTTAAGAGGCCCTCTACACGGGGCTTTGACAATGTATATGAAATAAAGTAAATGATTAGATTACACGGAGGTTAAAATGTCCAGAGCAGACCTGAGGCAGCGAATTAAAGATGGAACATTAATTATCGACGGTGGCATGGGAACGCAGCTTATCGCCCAGGGGGTCGATCCGGGCAAATGCGGCGACTATCTCAACATAGAATCCCCGGACATAGTAAAAACTGTTAATCAGGCTTATTCACGTGCAGGCAGCCAGGCTACTATCACCAATACCTTCGGCGCAAACCGCCTTACTCTTGCCCGCCACGGCCTTGCCGAACAAGCCCGACAGATAAGTAAAGCAGGCGCCGAAATCGCCAGAGATGCCGTTGGTGAAGATAATTATGTACTTGGCGATATTGGCCCCTGTGGCGATTTTCTCGAACCGCTCGGCACACTTAAAGCAGACCAGCTAAAAGACGCTTTCGCAGAACAGGCCGAAGGCTTAGCGAAAGGCGGTGCCGATGCCATAATTATCGAAACGATGACCGCCCTCGATGAGATTGCCGTTGCGGTTGAAGCGGTTAAAAGCGTTTGCGATCTGCCGGTTTTCACTTCACTGGCATTTGATATAGCAGGCGATGACTTCAGAACTATGATGGGTGTGGATGTCGAAGCGGCTGTGAATAAGCTTGCGCCACTTGGCATTGACGCTATCGGTTTTAACTGCGGAACAGTTTCATTGGAGAAATATATCCGGTTAGCCGAAAAGTATGTAAAGACAGTAAAAGATATCGCGCCCGATTTAAAAGTTCTGGCCGAGCCTAACGCCGGACTGCCGGAAATGGTCAACAATGAACCCACCTACACTGTGGGACCGGAAGAATTTGCCGATGCCGTAATGGCTATACACGCCGCCGGAGTAACAATACTTGGTGGTTGTTGCGGCACAACTCCTGACCACATCGCCGCGATAGCGAAAAAACTAAAAAGCTAAGGAAAGTTATAGAAAAGGTGGCTGCTGTTATGAATTCAGATTCTCGGATATTTTTCTTATTAGCATTCTTTGTTGTCCCTATTGCTTTG
>PWDX01000059.1 GCA_003553245.1 Phycisphaerae bacterium | reverse complement strand
TTCATCGCCTTTGTTTAGAACAAGCTGTTTTCTTGATGGTTTTTGCATATATTCGAGTCCGAAAAAACACGGTCTTCTATTTATTTATCGGGCATATCGGAGCTAACTAAAGCGCAAAAATGAAAAAATCTCATAGAACAATGAAAAGCTCGTCAATCCCTCAACTGCACTGTCTTCATATCGGCCAATTCGCAACAATTCTTTATAAACGCAATGATAGCAGACAGATTTGAAATAGAGGCCTAACAGGCCTTATAGAACACTTTGCCGTCAATGCGAACTGTTTCGACGGAGCCTTGTTGGTGAAGTTGAGATATTGCTTTGATTGCCTGATTAGGCGATATGTCCAGGCCGGTATGAATGTCCTCCAGCGAGCAGGGCCTTCGTCTAAGAATAGATAATATTCGCTGGGCAGTTGCAGAGCCTTGTTCATCGGTCCCTTTGGCGGAAAAACCGGCGATTATGTCACATCTGGGGCCAAGCATTTGAGCTATTTCACAAAGCTCGTCGTCTGCTGCACGCTTAGCATCAGAGCTGGCCGGCGGACGAACGGAGGTGTTGAGCTGGATTTTATCGGGCTTTATCAGGTCAATAGCTCGACGGATTTTTGCAATTTGCTCGGCAGAGGTATTAATACCGTGCAGCACAAACACTTCGAGCCATAACTGCCCGGAATATTGCTCCCGAAATTTTACCAGTCCGGCAATAAGCTTTTCGATAGTAAGCGATGGGTGCGGACGGTTAATGCGGCCGAAAGTTTCCTCGTCCCCGGCGTCCAGCGACGGGACAACAAGGTCGGCTTTGGCTGCGTCTCTACGCACATCTTCGGCGTCAAGCAGCGTAGCATTGGTAATCAGCGCAACTGGTATGCTGGTGATTTGTTTTATCCTGTCAATAAGCTCACCGAGCCGGCTGTGAAGTGTCGGTTCACCGGAGCCGCTGATAGTAATGTAATCAGCCAGAACACCTGCATCGAGTGTTTTTCTTAGCTCGGCAAGGACTTCTTCGATTGGAGCATATTCAGCTCTTTCGGTAATTTTCGGCCCTGAACTTCCAAGCTGGCAGTAAAGGCAGTCCAGCGAGCAAACCTTAAACGGAACGATATCTACGCCGAGGCTCCTTCCAAGCCGACGCGAAGGGACAGGTCCGAATATGTATCTGGCTTCATTCGACATATTGATAGATATGAACGCCGTTAATTGACCAGTTCAAATATGGCTTTACAGGTTTTCAGGACATCCTCAAGCCAGTCCAGCGGCATAATACAGCCAGCATCTGATTTGGCCTTTTCCGGTTCTGGATGAACTTCAAAAAACAGACCGTTGGCACCGGCGGCAACAGCAGAACGAGCAAGCAGCGGCGCCATTTGCCTGCGCCCGGCTGAGGCGTTTCCGAGTCCGCCGGGCTGCTGGGTGCTGTGCGTAGCATCAAAAACCACAGGAGCTCCGAAGCTCTTCATTGTCTCGATAGCGGTCATATCATTTACCAAGCGGTTATATCCAAAGAAAGTGCCCCGCTCGGTCAAAAGGATTTTATTGTTTTGACAAGCACGGATTTTCTCAACGACATTTGCCATTTCCTCCGGCGAAAGAAACTGTCCCTTTTTGACATTCACAGGCTTTCCAGTCTCGGCGCAAGCGCAGAGCAAGTCTGTCTGTCTGCAAAGAAAAGCTGGAATCTGCAATGCATCGACCACTTTGGCTGTGGGCTCGGCCTGTTCTGGCAGGTGTATATCGGTGATGACCGGCAAATGTGTTTTATCACGAACCTCGGCCAGAATATCCAGACCCTGCTGTTGGCCGGGGCCTCGGTAGCTGGATAGACTGGTTCGGTTGGCTTTGTCGAAGCTTGCCTTGAATATCATTTCTATGCCTGCTGCCTCGGCGATACTCCGCAGACGCTGAGCTATTTCAAGGCATATCCGGCGGCTCTCAATAACGCACGGCCCGGCTATAACAAATAGCGGGCTTTTCAAGCCTATGGTTACAGCCTGGATAGTTTCATCTCCAATTGTAAATTTGTGGTCTTTCATTTGACCAGCCTTTTAAATGAGGATTACTTGAAATATCGCAACAAACGACGCCTGATACCGGCAGGTACTGATTCTCGCGGCCTGACGATATTAATCGCACCCGGCATTACTTTTATCTCGATAGGAAGCTCCGGCCCGGGATCACCGTCAATTTCAGTCTGAATGTTGGGTGATTCGGAGGTAACTACAACATTCCTGCCCTGATGGTAAAAAACATTTTTGCTGTTTAAGTGCCTTTTGAAAACAGTAACAACCGAATGTTTCATAAGCTGCCGTTTGTGCTTACACTGGTAAATGCAAACATCAAGCAACCCGTCACTGTAATCGGATCGCTGCAATATCTGTAAGCCGATGGCATATCGGGATATATTGCCTACAAATATCAGCCCTGGCCCATCGAAGACCTGCTGCCCGTCAACCTCTACTTTCATACTGTCAAAGTGGTAGTCCCAGAAAGTTCGCCACAACGGCCAGAAATAATTCGAGTAGTCTATATGGCCTTTCCTTGCGCTATTAACGCGATGCACCACTTTGCCGTCAAAACCGAAACCCACGATTGAAGTGAAACACCGTCCGTTGGCGCTGGCGATATCCAGCGGACAGACCGTTCCGTTTTCAAAAGTGTCGATTATAGTCGAGAACTGACAGTCCAGCCCCAGTTCATTGGCAAGCAGATTTTCCGTACCGCACGGTATTACAAGCAGTGGTTTATCGCTTCCTTCGAGTCCGTGGGCAACCTCCCTTACGGTTCCGTCGCCGCCGGCAACGACCACCATCTTACAGTAAAAATCAACCGCCGCTTCAGTGGCAAGTTCACAGGCATGTTCCAGAAATTCGGTATAGTTAACCTGAATCCTGACACCCTTGCGGCGCAGGTACTTTTGAAATCTTCGAGTAGTCCGCTTGCCGTCTCCTGAGCCGGACTTTGGGTTGATTATAAATGCTATATATTTTTTATCGCCAGTCATACGACTACCGTTCTTTTCCATTTAACCTTACGCAGGCCGAAGCGTCTTTGCTTTGCAGACGAAGCTCTTGCGAAATCAAATCGGCATAACTTTCACTGACATGTTCCAGCTCACGCAACGCCAGTTTTGCCTGCACTTTTTTTATTGCATCGGCGTCCGGCCCTTCAATCTCCACAAAAAAGCCAACGGCGGGAAGTTCGTCAAGAGCAACTTCACAATCCTCTACTTTCCAGACCTGCCGTAATTTTTCAAAGCTGATAGCTTTTTCAAATCCCAGCCCGACAAGCATCTTATCTACGGCATCGGGGTCATCTAATATGATATTTACCTCTGTTCGGCTCTTAAAGCAACTTTGCTCCCTTGGGCCTTTATAAGTCAAAAATGCTTCAAGAGCACCGTCAATCCACTGCCGCCTGATCCTTAAACATTTATCTGTCTTTCGCAGGCGATGTTCTGGATTATCATAATAATCATCACACTGTTTCTGCTCAATCGGTGAAGAACCGGTAAGCTCTGCCAGCGTTTTTCGCAGTTTATCAAACGATTCGACCCTGAGCTTAGTTTCGATTTCTTTGGCCATTTTATAACAGCTTTCCCGGGAAGCTTCTCAGCGATCTAAACCACTATATTCACGAGCCTGGACTTTATTACGATAACTTTCCGGGGCTGCTTTCCGTCAAGAACCTTAGCAACTTTATCGCTTTGGAGTGCTTTTTGCTTTATACTGTCTTCATCAGCATCGGCTGAGACTACTATTTTATCCTTAACCTTGCCGTTTATCTGTATCGCGAGTTCTTTTTGTTTTTCCTTTGTCAGTTTCTCATCGTATTTCGGCCAGGACTGATAAGCAAGGCTTTCTTCTTTGCCTAATCGCCGCCAAATCTCCTCTGTTATGTGCGGTGCAAAAGGAGCCAGCAGCAGAATGAATTTCTCAATAGCCTGTCGCGATTTAACCTGCTGCCTGCTCATGTGGTTTACGAATATCATCATCGCGCTTATTGCGGTGTTAAACGCGAAGTTATCCAGATCAGCTGTTACCTTTTTTATTGTCTGATGAAGAATTCGCTGGGTGTCCTCGTCAGGCTCGATACTGCTGACGGTCGAGTCCACCTGGCCGGTCTGCTCATCGATAACCATCCGCCAGAGACGCTGTAAAAATCTGTGGACACCCTCGACACCCTGCATCGACCAGGGCTTTGTCGCCTCCAGCGGCCCCATAAACATTTCGTAAAGCCTCATCGAGTCGGCGCCATATTCTTTTACGACCATATCAGGGTTAATCACATTGCCGCGTGATTTGCTCATCTTCTGGCCGTCCTCGCCGAGAATCATCCCCTGATTGATAAGTTTGTAAAAAGGCTCTTTTGTGCTGACATAACCAAGGTCGTAAAGAAACTTATGCCAGAACCGGGAATAAAGAAGATGCAGAACTGCGTGTTCGGCGCCGCCGATATACAAATCGACCGGCATCCAGTATTCTTCCTTTTGACCGTCGCAGAAAATCCGTTCGTTTTCAGGATCGATATATCGCAGATAGTACCAGCAACTTCCGGCCCACTGAGGCATTGTATTAGTTTCGCGCTTCGCTTTGGTTCCGTCGGGCAATGTTACATTTACCCAATCGGTCGCTTTGGCAAGCGGCGGCTCACCTGTTCCGGTGGGTTTATAATCATCAAGCTCCGGCAATGTCAGAGGCAGGTCCTTTTCATCCATCGCTATTGCCCTGCCGTCCTCTGTGTGCAAAATCGGAAACGGCTCACCCCAATACCGCTGCCTGCTGAAAAGCCAGTCGCGAAGCTTATAGTTAACCGCTTCATTGCCAAGACCATTGTCTTCCAGCCACTTTGTAATCTCCGCTTTGAATTCGGCAGTCGTCAGACCGTTAAACTTCTGACTATTAATGGCCGTGCCTTCACCGGTAAAGCAGGCCTGGCAATTCTCAACAGCCGTGGCTAATTCCGTGTCTTTGGGTTTAACTACCGGAATAATCGGCAGGTCGAATTTTTTGGCAAACTCGAAATCGCGCTCGTCGTGGGCAGGCACCGACATAATCGCGCCAGTTCCGTAACTTAGAAGTACATAATCGCTTATCCATATCGGTATCGGCTGATCGTTTACAGGGTTTATCGCATATGCACCTGTGAAAACACCCGTTTTGTCACGCGAAAGGTCGGTTCTGGCGA
>PWDX01000232.1 GCA_003553245.1 Phycisphaerae bacterium | reverse complement strand
CTTTAGTGTCAATTTTGGCGCCAAGAGCCCGGTAGCATTCTACTGCCGACAAAGTATCATTTGATACAAGCGGTTTGCGTATAACGCTTTCTCCCTCTGCCAGTGAGGCAATTGCCACTGCACGGATCGTATGCGATTTAGAGGCGGGTATTTCAGCGGTTCCCGATAATTGTGATTTCGACACGGTTAATTTCATCAGCATCTCCGGCGACAAAAAATTTCGACAAAAAGCTAATTGCAAAAAAATCTCACCCTGTATTTTACTGCAAATTCTGAGAATTGAAAAGGACTATATCGCAGTGCTGCCCGGATGTAATCAATCGGTCGCGATATCAGAATAATCCGGATGCCATGGCGCCTTACGCCCGAAATTATCTATCAAGGCTTTGGCATCGTTAATGTCAATTTTGCCCTCGCCGGTTATATCGCCAATAAGATAGCTTTCCTTGTCGTTTCTGCTTTTTGCCATATTATTAATAAGGATCGACAGGTCAAGATTATCCACCTTACCATCAGCATTAAGGTCGTACCAGAGTATGTTATCCCGATCGTTGCTCTCGGCAATGTTCCAGGCGATGGCATAAGGCTGTTCAGCTTCGGTAGTGTCATTTTCGTTATATGTGACAATGATTTCGTACTCGAAAAAGTCTGGGTCAGCCGGAATGTGGATATGTTCAAGGTTATCGTGTATGCTATCGGAATAATCCAGCAGGTAGTCATTGCTGCTGTCATACGGATCAATCGCCCACAGGTAAAGCGCCAGATTCGCGTCTTTCTCAGGTAATGCCTCGAAAGGATAATTAGGCGAATAATGCTTATTCCAGTTCAGTGTTATGGTAATAGTTTTATTTTCCGGCTCATCAATCCCAAACCGATAGTAGTTCAGCGGCTTCTCCCAAGGGTTGAGCGTATCGATATCCCACCCTTCGGCCGGCACATCACCCGGCTTATGTTGACCTGCAAGAAGCTGATAGTAAGCTGCCGTTGCGTCCAGCATACCGGCCCCTTGAGCAAAATCCAGCGGATAGAGATGCTTATCGTCATCACCTAAATAACCTTTGTTCCAGAAAGGCAGTTTTTCGGCTGAGTTAAGCAAAATCGCTTTGACCAGACAGTTTCGATTCTCATCCTCCGCCAATGGAGCCAAGTCGTCGTATTGTCTGGCAGTCTGCATTAGAAGGGCAATCGTACCGGCCACTATCGGCGTTGAATAACTCGAATAGCTTCCGGTTGCGCTGTATTGCCACGGCTCATTTACATCTGCCGCAAGACAGTTTCCCGGCGCAACGATATCTGGTTTAACGCGGTTATCGGCCGTAGGCCCGGTTGTCGAAACTCGCGGATCGGGCAATGCGAAATTCTTGAGTTTTGTCAGCTTATCGGAACTGTCCACGGAATTGGCTACGCCCACCGCAATAACATTAGCTCCCGCAGCCGGATAAAGGGGAGGGTCGTGCATAGCAAGACCGTTTCCGATGCCGGCGATGATGGGTATCCCCGTATTTTGTGCCATTGCGTCAAAGCCGCGCGTCCACCAGTCCTCGAACTGTGTGCCCATACTGGCAGCTATTACATCTGCCTCAGGGGCTTGCTGCGGAAAAATATTATTTTTCAGAAAATGCCAGAACTCAAAGATATGCCCCTGACCCTCCGGTATAATACCCTCAAATTCAAATACTCCCAGCTTGTCATTATAAGCCGCGCTGTCATTGGCGAAAAGTATCGAACAGATAGCCGTTGTATGCGACGAAAAACCCGCAACTATATCAGAGTCATGATAAAACTCAAAATCCTGTTCCAAAAAGGCGTTATGTCCGATATCCGGCTGATAGTCATTCTGTGGCTGGCCTTGAAGATATGTAAGACTTCGCGAAATTAATGCGATGTTAGTCTGCTCACCAGTCAGGCTGGGATCAATACGGCGAAGATTATATATTCCGGCACGCTCCAGGGCCTGTGGATGCACAGTCAATGCCTCAGACTGCCCGCTTTGATCGGCGTAAGCTTCCCCAGCAAAAAAAAGCACTGTGGCCAGAAGTACTGACCTGAACAGAAGTATTTTACTGTTTTTATAGCTCATAAGCCCCATTGGTAGGCCGTAAACGACTACTTATCTAAAACTATTAATGTGTCGTCATAAACTTATACAATCATTACTATTTTACCCAAAATAATACGCACAAGCAAGTCTAAACTACTGCTAAGCAGCAGTTTCTGAAAACCTTCGCATGAACAATTTGCTTGCAATTGGCGGCTTTTTATTGAAAATACGCCTTTTATAATACGAACTATCCTCGGCAAAAATGGTAATTTCCCATATGGTCTTTACGATTCAAAGATATATATTTCGCGAACTGTTCAAGGTTTTCCTGCTGACAGCCCTTGCGCTTGCTCTGATGATGAGCATCGGGTCAATTCTCAGACCGGTCCAGGAGCACGGTATAGGCCCGTCTCAGGTCGTAAGCCTGATGATATATTTTCTGCCTGTTACATTGACTTTTATCCTGCCAATTGCCGCATTGTTCGCGGCTTCCCTTGTATATGGTAGATTTGCTGCAGACAACGAACTCGATGCCTGCAAAGCATCCGGAATCAGCCTCCTGACCCTGGTTTATCCCGGTGCTGTGCTGGCGTTAGTTGTTTCAATATCTACGCTTCTATTAAGTTTTTATGTGATGCCGACTTTCGTGGCTCTCTCCGAGGAATCCTTAAAAGCCGATGCCAAACAAATACTCTTTCGCAATATTGAACGCCGGGGCTATTATGATCTGCCCGAGAGCAGCTACCGAATATACGCCGACTGGGCGGATATAGAAACAGACACTCTTGCCGGCGTAATTCTTGTCGAAATGGACAGCGGAAAGGTTAACAGGACAATTACCACAGAAAGAGCGTCAGTTGATTTCATATCTCATCAGAATTACAACCAGGTGCGAATCACCGCCACAAGGACATCACAAATAACTCCCGGCCAGACAAGCTGGTTTTCAGTTGAGCAAATGTCACTAACCAGGGAGTTCGGCTCATTGCTGGGAGATCAGATAAAATTCAAAAAAGTCGATGAAATGAAAAAAATCGCCCGCGACCCAGTTAAATTTTATCCGGTTGCCAGGGATGCTCGCCGTGTCAAAATGCGTTATATAGCAGAACTGCTGGCACGAGATATTTCCCAAAAAACACAGCAGGGCGATCTTTATCGTCTTCACAGCGGAACACGAATAATCGAACTCTCTGCTGCCGACAGCAAACCTGACGGTGACCGGAGAGTCTGGCTGGATGGTCCGCTTACGGTCATGGAGTATTCGGCCTCCGACAGGCAATTACAGCGCACTCTTCAAAGCGATGGCGGATGGCTTTATATTGACGGTGATGCGATTTCACCAACCCTGACACTGGAGCTCAGCGGTCCAAGCTGGCAGCTTGCCGATGGAAGTACAGGAGCCGCTACGGGCAGAATGGCCTTTCGAGGGCTGATAATACCTCAACCAATTACCGGTGTTTTCACCTCTGAAAGCCTGCTCGACGATATCAGTCCCGCTGCTATCAAGTCCCAACTTGGCGGAGAGCTTAGCTCGAGGCTGGAGTCGCTTCAGAGAAACCTTTTGGGAGGGATAGAAAACGCAATGGTTCGAATAACCGGTGAAATACACGCCAGAATGGTTTTTGGAGTTGGATGCATTTTCCTGATACTTATCGGAATAGGATTGGGAATATTAAAAAAGGGCGGCCATCTCTTGAGTGCTTTCGGCATAAGCGCATTACCCGCGACTGTGCTGGTTGTAAGCATATTGACCGGAAAAAGTTTCATAAAAAATACCGCTGCTGATGCTTTTCCCGGCGAGCCTGTTATATGGAGCGGAGTAGTCTTCCTTGCACTGCTTACTATAATCATTTACAGGAAACTGCTGAAAAGCTGACGCGAAAACAAAAATGAAAATAAAGATACTCGATAAGTATATAGCTAAAAACTTCCTTACCGGTTACGGAATCAGCTTTGCCGTACTGATAGGGCTTCGCGTGATTATAGATCTGTTCGTAAATCTCGACCAGTTCACCGAACACGCCGACCTCGGCACATTTGTGGTTATACAAAACATTACCACTTTCTATGCCGCACAGATCACGCTTTATTTTCGAGATTTCGCCGGCATGATAACAGTTATCGCGGCTGCTTTTTCACTCGGCAAGCTCGTTCGCAATAACGAACTCGTAGCGATGATGGCATCGGGTGTCTCGCTAAAACGCGTTATCGCACCTATAATTGTCCTTGCTATTATTCTCACCGCCATACTTGTAGCTAATCAGGAACTTCTCATACCACATTTGGCACCGCAACTCGTCCGGCGTCATGACGCGTTGCCCGGCCAGGAAACCTATGATGTAAGATTCATACATGACAAGAACGGCTCACTTATACTGGCAAGCCAGTTCGATGTAAAAACTTCTACAATGCACGATCCCACAATTATCACAAGGACACGGGGCGATAATGATATTATATGGGAAGTTACCGGCAGAATAGACGCCCAAAAGGCAGTATATAACAGCCAAACAGACCTCTGGGAGTTTATCGATGGCTATTTTACTCCAACCGGACCAACTGCGTCTCGCCAGCCTGTCGAAACTTATCAAAGCGACATCACAGCACGAAATCTTCCAGTTCGACGAGCAGCCGATAACAAAACATTGTTAAGCTCATCCCAGATATCGAGCCTCGCCAGGCAGCAGACACAGGTAAAAGACCAGGCTCAGCTTTATAGCCAGAAGCATTTCCGAATAACAGAACCAATAATTAATCTTGTATTGCTTATGATATCCCTTCCAATTCTCGTTTGCCGAGATCCTAAGTCAATGAAGTCAGCCGTTGTCATAAGCTTTACTGTGACCGCCCTGTGCCTTGTTGCCATGTTTGTTTGCAAAATGCTTGCCACTGAAATGGTCTTCGGCAGAGTGATGCCGGAATTCTGGGCCTGGCTGCCGATCTTTATCTTCCTGCCAATAGCGTTTCTTGAAATCGATGCTATGAAGACGTAACCCCTCGCTGCTTCAATAGTGATTCTGACCGTTTTATTTGTATCTGTCGGGAATCCAGTATTCAAGATGATCTGTGAATTCCTCAACGCTAGAGCATTTCAATTTTTAACATTCGCATAGCCGCAAGATTTAAACCACCCTTTCACGTCCTGTGGTGTGACATACTCCAGCGCTTGGGCAATGGCTGTTATTAACTGCGATTCAGTTCT
>PWDX01000019.1 GCA_003553245.1 Phycisphaerae bacterium | reverse complement strand
TTTCTGACTTATGTGAAAATGCTGTCTTAATTATGTTTGAAAGTTATCAAAAATCAGTCTGAAAAATGGAACAAGTAACAATATATCCTGACAACGAGAACTGGCCTGAAAAACCAAAAGCATTCTCGGAGCTGATGACTCCGGTGGAAGCGGCGATGTTCCTGCGCCTGGATGAGACTGGCCATACTCCTAAATCCGCCATGAGAACCCTGAATTACTGGCGTGACCGCGGAGAGCTAAACGCCACAAAATATGCCCGAAGGGTGTGGTATCTGAAAAAAGAATTAGAGAGATTTTTGCAGAATAAGACTGAAAAATAACACTTGCGCTACTGCCGAAGTTATGATAAAATCCGGCAGTCAGTCGCCAGTGGTAACCATGGAAAGGAGTTACCATATGGCAACAGAAAAAATAGGTGTTTATCGCAGATGGCACGGGAAGGTGCCTGAGCAAGGTGGAAAACCATTGCCCAAATCAGATTGGCCCAAAGTCAGGAAGCATTCCTGGACGGTCAGGTGGTATGGAAAAAGTGGCAAAAGGTATTCAAAGGATTTTCGGACTAGAAAACTTGCGGAGCACTTTGCCAGACAGTTGCAGGAAGATGTCAACCGAGGAAGAGCCGACAGACCTGAAAAAATTACCTTGAATCTTTTTGCTAAGGAACATAGGAAAGTCATGGTTGGTCAAGTGGCTTATGCAACTCTTTGCGACCAGATGCGAGCACTGAGGTTCTTTGAAAACTTTATAGGCGGCTCAAAGCTTCTTAAAAATATCCAGGCAAGGGATGCTGAAGCTTTCATTGCACATCGCTTGGCATCGGACATAGCAGTTTCAACTGTTAATAAAGATATCAGAACATTAAAACGTATCTTTAACCTGGCAATTGAGCCTCGTGGTTATATTCAAGAAGGGCAAAACCCGTTTGTAAGAATACGACAGCGAAAGAAATCACAGCAGCCTATCAGATACGTAAATATCGGCGAATATTGCGCTCTTATAGATGTAGCCGAGAAAACTTGGTGGAAGTTGTTGATTTCTATTGCTTATGGTAGCGGACTCAGACGCGAGGAAATTTTTAATCTAACATGGCAGGATATTGATTTTGAAAACAAAATGATCGCCATTAATGCCAAGAAATCAACCAATTGGACTATTGAATGGGAGCCTAAGGACCACCAAAGCCGCATAGTCCCGATTTCGGATCTGAGTATAAAACTGCTCGCAGAATCGCATTTAAACGCTCCAGAAGGTTGCCCATATATTTTCATTACACCAAGGAGATTGAGGCTCATAAAACGGCGGGAAATGCTTGGAAGGTGGAACTCCTTGTGTGACGCGGTAAACAATGTCATGAGGGACTTCGGTGTTATTCGCCGAAAGGCAGGCGTAGCTAATTGCACACTCCATGACTTGAGAAGATCGGCAATTACTAATTGGGCAAAATATTTGCCTATTCATGTGGTTCAGCAACTCGCCGGCCATTCAAATATTGCGACAACCCGCAAGTATTATCTTGCTGTTCGTAACGAAGATATCCTCTCTGCCAGTAAAGTTATCAACAAAATCGCAGAAGGGACTAAATCGCGACTGACGCAAAACTGACGCATATTCACATTTCCCCAAAATGCCCCAAGAAGCTGAGGTCGCATAAGTCATTGTCTTGCAAGCACTTAAGTCATTGGGCCCGGAAGGATTCGAACCTTCGACCAATGGATTATGAGTCCACTGCTCTAACCGCTGAGCTACGGGCCCTTAAGTCTTCTACTGAAGTGATCTTATTAATCTATACGAAGATTTTACTTGATCTCGCTACAACCTTGGATACAACCCAATATCATCCGTCACAGTAGTCTATGATGAAGATACTATGTGAATCGATATTTTGCATTTCAGGGTAACATTTATACCAAAGATCACCCCAAAAACTTAAACTCGTTACGATAAATTCCCGCTTACTCTACACCCAGCGAGCCGTTATTGCAAGAAAATTAAGTGAAAGCTTTACTATTTTGGTAAAGACAAGCGCAGAACATTACAGCAATATCTTGAGCGAGCCAAACCCTTGCATATAGGCCTATAGGTTCTGATGTCAAAAAGCATCGAAAATGACACGAAGATTATCGCCTCAAAAGGAATATGTCGTACAATTGCCCTGCGTTGCAATCAAACAAATCTTGTTTTCTGCGGAGGAAAGGTTATTATACAGTTTTTATTTGCAATTATTGACAGCCTGAAAAGCCAATGAAAACAGAACATATACGCAATTTTTCTATAATAGCACACATTGACCACGGAAAAAGCACGCTCGCCGACCGAATGCTGGATATAACCCATACCGTCAGCGAACGGGACAGAAAGGAGCAATTGCTCGATGATATGGAGCTTGAGCGTGAGCGTGGAATCACCATTAAATCCTCGGCCGTAACGATGCGTTATGAGTTCGAGGGGCAGGAATATATGTTGAATCTTATCGACACGCCCGGGCATGTGGACTTTAATTACGAAGTATCGAGAGCACTGGCCGCCTGTGAGGGCGCGCTGCTGGTTGTAGATGCCACTCAGGGCGTCGAGGCACAGACGGTAGCTAATACCTATCTGGCAGTAGAAAGTAACACCGAGCTGATAGGCGTCGTAAACAAAGTCGATCTGCCCGCGGCGCAGCCCGATGTTGTCGCTGAGGAAATTGAGCATATTATAGGCGTCAGAAAAGAAGAATGCTTTTATATAAGCGCAAAAAGCGGCAAAGGCGTAGAGGAATTGTTGCGGGCGATTGTTCTCCTGCTGCCTCCGCCGGAAAATCTAAACGATGAGCCAACTGCAGCACTGGTTTTCGACAGCCACTGTGATGCATATCGCGGCGTTATCTGCTATGTTCGGGTTGTCGCCGGTAGCCTGCGAAAAGGCCAGAAAATACGCCTCATGCGTTCAGGTAGATCCTATGTGATATCCGAACTGGGCAAATTTACGCCCCAAATGACACCAATTGAAAAAATGGGAGCTGGAGAAGTCGGCTATGTTATCGCCAATATCCGCAACCTCTCAGATGTAACAATTGGTGATACCATCACAGACGAAGCCGAACCTGCGAAAAAGCCCCTACCCGGCTATAACCCGCCAATGCAAATGGTCTTCTCGGATTTCTACCCCGGCAACAATACCGAATACGATGAATTACGCTCTGCATTTAATAAACTCGCACTCAACGACGCCAGTTTCTCATTCGCTCCGCAGAACTCGCCGGCACTTGGTTTTGGGTTTCGGTGCGGATTTCTTGGGCTGCTTCACATGGAAATTATTCAGGAAAGGCTTGAACGGGAAAATCAGATAGATGTTGTCCAAACTGCGCCGACTGTAAGCTATGAAGTGAAAACCAGTGACGGTCAGATCGAACGAATCGACTCACCAAGCGAGATGCCCGACAGAAGCGCAATTGAAGAAATACGCGAACCTTTCGTAAAGTTAGAGATTATTACCCACGCTGACTCAATCGGCCCCATTATGAAGCTGGCCGAAGATCGACGCTGCAATCTCCTTAAAACCGAATATCTAAGCACCATTCGGGTAATGCTGGAGTATAAAGCGCCTCTGGCGGAAATAGTCTATGACTTTTTCGACCTGATAAAAGGCGCAAGCCGAGGTTATGCGACGATGGATTATGAATTTCTGGGCTTTGAGCCGGGCAATCTTGTCAGGATAGATATTTTAATCAATAGCCAACCTGTGGATGCACTTGCTCTTATTGTCCACCGCAGCAAGGCCGAACTGCGAGGGCGTAAACTCATAAAAAAACTAAGGCAGGTCATCCCAAGACATCAATTCGAGATACCCTTGCAAGTCGCAATAGGTGGAAAGATTATCGCCAGAGAAACAATCAGAGCATATCGCAAAAATGTTACCGCAAAACTCTATGGCGGCGATGTAACCAGAAAAATGAAAGTACTGAAAAAACAGCGAGAAGGCAAAAAAAGGATGAAAAATATCGGCCAGGTGGAAGTGCCGCAGGAAGCTTTTATGAGCATACTGGATACCAGTGACTAATTCTCCCTGCCGGCATTAGCGGCGTGGCCATCTGATATTTTCGCAACGACAGCTCTTGTAAGCCCCGGCATCTGTGCATTCAGTCCGGCAAGCTTAGCAGAATCAAATTTTTCGCCCTTTCGATATATCAGCACAAATCCGGCCCCTCTTCTTCCGCCGCCAAGCGGAAGCGTCACAGCCGATGTCTGATTTAGCGAAACCGGATTGCATTGAAGGCCCTGGCAACAAAGCTCATCCAGTGAACAAACCTTGTTCAGTTTGCAAACATTCAAAACTAATTCATCAGTAAACGACGATTCAAGCGCGCTGGCATCGCTTAAGCTCGATTCAACGAACGGATAAATTTGATGCCCGTTTTCATGACGCAAAAAGAAAACGATATTTGTCTGGGGTAATTGCTCGCGTATTGTTTTCTCCGCAGCATATAAAACCGCCTCTATGCTATGGCATTCCAGTAACTTTTCGTAGAAATCCGCCTTACGGCTTATCATATCCAGGCGAGTGATAAATTCTCGCTGAGATCCTATCATATCATTACAGAGTATCTCTATCTGCCTCGCCTGCTGTCGGCGTTTTATATTCAACTTACGAACAATAGCTTTTATACGCTCGTATCTGCGTCTTTTTTCCATCGCACAGCTCAATAAATATCATGATCTTTGTTCATCCAATTGAACATCGACATCACAAAGCCCCTGCTTTAGGTTTCGTAATACTATATCTTCAAAATTCTGTGAAAAATTTTCTAATAGCAACACCTGTACGGCTTGCACAACATCATTATTTCAGGTGCCTTGAGGTAATGAGACCCGTATGAAATCAGGCGAGTTTTTATGCTCTGATTCCACCGGCAAAACGTCTTCAGAGTTTTGGGATTTGTCCGAATTGCCTCGTAGCTTTTTCTTCCAGTAGTAAAATCCCGATTTGTTCAATCCTTACTTTTTGCAGAACCAGCTGACGGAGAGCCCACTATTGCCGGATGTCTCAAAAACCATCTGCCAGAACTGACGCTGGTCGTCAGAGTTTTTCCTTTTGCTCATGGTAGTAATCCTTAAGAAATCATGAGCAATTATTCAATTTTTAAAGAGCCATACTAGCCCTTAAACAAGCGAACTGTGGCTTAAGAAATTGACCTTAAATGTGTAAAAGTACTCGAAATAACCCCTTATATGCGTTATGATGCACTTTTGGGTTTTCGTAACTTTAGACAAAT
>PWDX01000122.1 GCA_003553245.1 Phycisphaerae bacterium | reverse complement strand
CGCATAAAATCAGCTCAAAAAATAATCCCAAAATGTCACTGTGTTTTCAAATGGAGCATCCATGGAGCAAAAGTCAGGTGAAATTTTCACATTTTTTTCACAGTCACGGTGTATAGCTAATCCATACTAAGGCAAGGGGTATATATTGTAAGTTCTTATATTATAATGATTTATATAAATGCGAGCGAGAGGAGTCGAACCTCCAAGGGCTATTGCCCACCAGGACCTAAACCTGGCGCGTCTGCCAATTCCGCCACGCTCGCAGCCGACAAGCACAAGTATTATAACCATCAAAGCTGGCCTTACAACTATTGTTATTCGTCCACAGCCGTGTCAGAGTTTTTATCATCTCCTTCGTCTAAATCAGCCTCTGATATTTTCTCGATGCGTTTCTCGGCCTTTGCGAGTATATCCCTGCAATGTCGAATCAGCTTCATTCCCCGCTCGTACTGCTGAAGTGAGTCCTCCAACGATATCTGTCCCTGTTCTATCCTGCTGACTATTTCCGTGAGCTGGTCTATCGACTGTTCAAAATTAAGTTTTTCAATGTCCTTGTTTTTATCATTTTTAGCCATATTTATTTCCTTGTTCGCAATGAGCCTTTATGCTACTGCCCATTTTCTCTGTTTCTGACCTGACTTTCAATAAATTTCCGCCCTGTCAATTCAGTTACCAATAAATCTCCGATTTCCACATCTTCAGGCTGCCGCAAAACCTTTCCGTCTGTCTTATTGCGGGTAATACTATAGCCCCGCTCAAGCACCTGGCGCGGATTCAGGCCGCCAAGGCGATTTTCCCTTGCGGTAAGTACCATGCCTTTGCTGCGGGCAAGTTCCCGCATTGCCGCTTTTGCTCGCTCCTCAACTCGCTCCATCTGTAGTAATTTATTCGCTAGCATCGGCCCAGGCTCCACTCGAACCATCCTACGTTCGAGAGCTTCAATTTCCCTCTTGCGACCGGTAAGTATGCAGCGTGAAGCATCTTTCAAGCGAGAGGCGAAACTTTCAGTCTGCAAAGCTTTGCTGCTAAGCAATCGATGAGGCTCGATTTTGGCCACTTCCATATACATTTGATGCAAAAGCTGCCGCACCTTGGCCGTATAATAGCCCATCTGCTCTGACATTTGCCCACTCAAGACATCGAGCTGCTGCTGTCTGTGATGCACCGCAAGCAATGGGTTGCGAAAGGCCGAGCTTGCCATCACCTCGCAAAGCTTCCCTTCACATTCATCCAGGCGTCCGCGAAGCCGCATCTCCAGCCTGTCCTGCCAATGCCCAAGCATATCCAGCACCTCACGGATATCCGGCACCGCAGCTACACCCGCCTTAGTCGGAGTCGAAGCCCGCGCGTCAGCGACAAGATCCGCAATCGTAACATCTACCTCATGGCCAACCGCACTGATAATCGGAATTTCACAGTTATATATCGCCCTTGCGACCGCCTCTTCGTTAAACACCCACAAATCCTCACGCGAACCGCCGCCTCGGCCAACTATGAGAACATCCAGCCCAAGTCGCTTATTGCAGCGAGAAACATTCCGTATAGCTGCGGCAATGCCCTGCGCCGCCTCCTCTCCCTGAACCGGCACCGCATACAGATACAACTTCGCACAGGGCCAGCGGCTGTAAATGCTGTCTGTAATATCTTTTACCGCCGCCCCTGAAGCACTGGTCAATATCCCGATGCGCCGAGGGAATCTCGGAAGCGATTTCTTATGCTCATCCGCGAACAGCCCCTCAGCTTTTAGCTTTTTATAAATCTGTTGAAAAGCAAGCTCCAGAGAACCCAAACCCGCCGGCTGCATCGACTCGACATAAAACTGGTACTTACCCTGCGGAGGATAAACATCTATGTATCCTGCTGCCGCCACAGCAAGTCCGTTTTCGATATCAAATCTGAGTTTCCTGCCGCTGCTTCGCCACATCACACAGGGTAATTGACATTTATCATCTTTCAGGGAAAAATAACTGTGTCCGCTGTGGTGTCTTTTCCAGTTAGTAATTTCGCCCTCTACCGTTAAGCGTCCGGGCAGATGGCCGGCAAGGACATTTTTTATAAGACCCGTAACCTGGCTGACGGAATAGATTTTCCTTTCATTTGCTTTCATAAGCACTCATTATAACGCCTGTTTTAGCTCAATACCATGCTAACAGTATTAAAAACCTGTTTTTTTCTTGACATAGGCGTATTATTCCTGATATACTAAGCTGAGAAAGAAAGACACATTGGGGCTGCCTGAAAGAATCTTTAATCGAAGGCAAATTGATGGAAAGAGGGTGAAAATGACAGCTTGGTTGCAAACCTTTGCCGTTATCGCTGTAATCATTTGCTCAACTATTGCCGCCTACAAACTCTCCACAACTAAGGGCAATTACTGGCTTATCGGCTATGGCCTCTCGCTTGTGTTCATACTTATACTTGCCGCGGTAAGATTCTATGTTCGCCTTAACTTCATCTGGCCAATCTCATGGCTGATGATAGGTAGGGTCAGATTTGTTGTTTTCGCGATTTTCATTCCCTTGGGAATAATCACACCATTACCCAAGCTGCGAACCAGGCGTGCGAAAGTCGCACTTGTTTCTCTTATGTCTGTAACGCTATGCTGGTTTGCGATAATGCCGTTTCTCTCGGCGGCTGTTATGAGGCCTTATTTTTCCAGTATAGGCAACCGAATCGACACCGACGGCGTGTGTTTTCAAACCACCAACTATACCTGCGGCCCTGCCGCTGCTGTTACCGCACTTAAGCGTCTGGATCTTCCCGCTCACGAAGGGACTCTGGCTGTGTTGGCATATACCACTCCAATGACCGGAACAATACCATCGGCGCTGGCCCGCGCCATCAAACAGCAATACGCTGATACCGACCTGGAGATAACATACGAATATCTGCTCTCGATCGACCAACTGGCAACGGCCGATGTCTCACTCGTAATGGTCAAATCGAGCTTGCTCTCAGACCATTGTATCGCCGTTCTGGAGGTAACACCTGAGAATGTTACCTACGCTGATCCGGTCTATGGGGTGCATACTATAACCCGCAGCGAATTCAAACAAATCTGGCGATCAATGGCCATCCTGCTATCCAGGCCGTCTTTGGCAACCTGAAAGTAAACGATTGGACATTTCTCGGATTGGCGCAATTTCTACTAAATGAACACGCCCCGTTGAAAAACGGTATTGCTTTTGGAAACAGCAACACTGAAAAACCGTGGATTTTAATTACAAAACCTGTAAACTGCTTCTTATGAAAAACTTTTCATTACTTATAAAGCCGTCAGGCTCTGACTGCAACCTCGACTGCCTTTATTGTTTTTATAAAAATCGAGACCCGCAAATCGGCATGGGCCGACAGCGTATGAGCTATGAAGTACTGGATAAGCTCATAAAAGATTTTCTGGCACTGGGTCTTAATAGCCCAAGTTTCGCCTGGCAGGGTGGTGAACCTATGCTTATGGGGCTGGATTTTTATAAAAAAGTGGTTGAACTTCAGAAAAAATACTCCCAGCCGGGACAGGTTATAAGCAACGCTCTACAGACCAACGGGGTACTTCTGGACGACAAATGGTGCTCTTTCCTGAGTGAAAACAGTTTTCTTGTCGGCATTAGTCTTGATGGGCCGGAAGATTTACATGATTACTATCGCATAGATTTGGGCGGCAATGGCACTCACAAAAGGGTAATCGCGGCAATTGAAAATTGTAAACGGCATAATGTTGAATTCAATACGCTGACTCTGGTTAACCGCAAAACCGGCGATGAACCCGACCGGATTTTTGATTTCCTGCTGGAAAATGATGTTACTTTTGCACAGTTTATTCCTTGCTTTGAAATCGATCCTTCGACTGGTGAAGTTGCTGAGTTTTCTGTCGATCCTGAGCAATACGGTGATTTTCTCTGCCGTTTATTCGATCGGTGGTACGAATATGGCCCGGAAAAAATCAGCATCCGCGATTTTGAGTCAATGGCATCATTTTACCTTGCCGGACACCATACGATATGCACCTATGGCCCAAAATGTGATCACTACATTGTTATAGAACATACCGGCAATGTTTATGCCTGCGACTTTTTCGTAAATTCTGAGTTTCACCTTGGAAATATTTTTGACACTCCGATAGAAAAGCTTGCGAGCTGCCCTGCCAAACGGAATTTTGCGCGTTTTAAGAAGAAAAATCCGACAAATTGCCTTATCTGCCCACACCGTGATATCTGCCGAGGAGGTTGCCCAAAAGACCGTTTAAAAGACGGCAAGGTAGCTTTTGACGGGTTGTCATATCTTTGCCCGGCTTACAAGAAATTCTTCACTTACGCCAAACCGCGCCTTGCCCAGCTTGCGGCAAAAGTCCAGTCAGGCCAATTTGAAACTCAAAAACCCATGCCATGAAACTGAGAGTATGTTTTCAATTGACATTCACCTTTTTTTACAATAAGATGCATTTTCAATATTAGAATGGCAGGATTTATGTAAATCCCTTTTTTTATTGAGCTTAATAGTAGGACCAGCGGAATTCACAATAGAAACCCGCAATCATATTTTGGAGAACAATTAGATGTTGAACAGCAAAATTTTAATGGGGATACTTTTTTTGACTGTAGTGGTTGCCGGAGTCAGCTATGCCCAGAGCCTCGAAAGCGATTTCAACAATTATCTTCATTACACCAGGATAGCCCGTCTGGATCTGGCGAAAAGCTACGCCGAGGCTGTTATTGAAAGCGATCCTGAGCCGACGGAACTTCTTGAACTTATACAGGAAAATCGGCAGGGCTACCAATTGATGCAGAGGATTGTCCAAACCGACCAGGAGCCTGAACTGGTCGATTTAACTCAAAAAATGCTCGATATAGCTGAAAAGGGCAGATATCTGCGTCGCAGCGATCCGGAAATAATCAGTCAGGAAATCCAGCGTCTTAGCACTACTTTGCGCGGGAGAATGCAGGCTACTGAGCGTCTGCGAAATTCCGGACAGTATGCTATTCCTTTTATGATAGCAGCACTCTCTGATGAAGAACGAAAAGATGAATGGCCGCACATTGTAGCTGCGCTGCCTGAAATAGGCAGACCGGCGATAAGACCGCTTGTGGCCGCGCTGCGGACTAACAATATTAATGTGAAGATAGAAACAATAAACGCCCTCGGTAAAATCGGTTACCCACAGATATTACCGCATCTGAAATATATCGTTGAAAACGAAAGCTCCAGCGAACTGGTAAGGCTGGCAAAAGAGGCTATTAATAAAATCGCCCCACCGGCTATGGATGTACCTGCCGCTGAGCTTTTCTTCAAACTTGCAGAAAATTACTATTACCACACGCCGTCTCTGGCGCCGTCTTCGGACGCCGAATACGCCAGAATATGGTTCTGGGACACGGACAAGGCCGCACTTATAGGCAAGGAAATCAACAAAGAATATTTTCACGAGTTAATGGCGATGAGAGAAGCTGAATGGTCATTGAATGCCGACCCTTCGTTTGGCCCGGCCATAAGCCTGTGGCTTACAGCTTATTTTCAGGCAGAATCGACAGGTCTCGATATGCCCGAGTACCTTACAAACCCCGCCAGGCCGATAGCGGTTGTGTACGCCACAATGGCCGGACCGGAATACATCCATAAGGCGCTGGACAGAGCCATCAACGATGATAACGAATATGTCGCACTTGGTTGCGTTCTGGCACTGGAGCGAACCGCCGGCGAGGAATCGCTGATGTATCGGGTGGGTGTTTCACAGCCTTTGATCAAGGCACTGTCATTTGAAGACATAGCCGTCCGTCATAATGCCTCTATCGCTATGGCAAAAGCCAATCCACGCGAAGACTTTCCCGAGGCCTCACTTGTTATAAAAAATCTTGTCGAGATTCTAAAGGAATCACCCGAAGCGGCTGAAAATAAAACACAGCTGGTTAATTACGAACCCGAAAAGCCCTATGATCTGCGAGCAATTGAATCAATGCTGGAACTTGCCATCGCTAGAAATCAGGTCATAGATGTGTCCCAGGCTACAGATGCGCTTATTGAAGTTACAACCACAAAAAGGTCTCAAATGCGAGTTCTGGCCGGAGAGGTGCTGGCTCGTATCGACAGCCCGCAGGCTCAGCGGGCAATCGCAGATATGGCGCTTTCTACGGACAACTCAACAGAAGTCAGAATCGCGGCATTCAACAGCCTGGCAGTTTCGGCCAAACGCTATGCTAATTTGCTGACTGACAGTCAAATCGAACGGATATACAGACTGGCAAATGATGAGGCAGTAGGTGAAGATATGCGTCGCGAAGCCGCTATTGCATATGGCTCACTGAACTTGCCGCCCGTAAAAGTCAAAGAACTTATACTCGAAAAAGCCGCGTTCAACGAGATTTGATTTGCTTAGCGAAAAATTGGGTTAGAAGCGATTTAGCTCCTGAAGGGGCTTTGACGGCAATATAATAGTGTTACAGGATATTATAAGTTTTCGCATAGCTTGCACGGAGGCAAGGCGATTATGGAGGTCTTGGTTGGGATTGATGAAGCGGGTTTTGGGCCTATACTTGGGCCGCTGGTGGTCTCGGCCTGTGCTTTCGAGCTACCTGAAAACCTGCTCAAAGCAGACCTCTGGCATATCCTGCGAAAAAGCACCGCTAAAAACCGAAGAGCAATCGCCGGTAAATTACTCGTCGCCGACAGCAAAAAAGCGTTTAATCGTTCGCAAGGTCTTGGACATCTTCAGCGTTCGGTGCTTGCTTTTCTATTGGCCGTCGGTTGCAAACCTAGTAACATAAACCAGTTGCTACAGGCGATATGCCCGGCCTGCCAACCTCGTATAGATACTTATCCCTGGTACGCTGCAAATGACCATGCCGAATTATCGGCAAACAACACCGATATCGAAATCGCCGCCGCCTCGCTGGAAAAGGATATGAACGAAAATAGTATGCAATTTCTCGGTATAAATGCTCGCTGTCTTGATGTTGCCTACTATAACCGAATGGTTGAAAACACAAATAATAAATCAAGCGTGCTGTTTTCCTCGGTAGCAGACCTTATAAATCAGGCCTTTGAGTCAACCTCAGATAACTTACAGGTGCTTGTTGACCGTCAGGGAGGACGCAGCCGATACGGTAACACTTTAAGGCGAATGTTTCCCGACTTTGAATTGACGGTAATCGACGAGAACACCAATTGCAGCAGCTATGAAATGAAACTTGGCAATCGAAAGATGCGGATCCACTTCGCTGTCGGCGCCGATGAGCGGTTTATGCCGGTCGCCCTTGCCTCAATGACGAGCAAATATCTGCGAGAACTATTGGTAGAACGGATTAACGAATTTTTCATTGGCCATTATCCCACCCTAAAACCGACAGCAGGCTATTGGCAGGACGGTCAAAGATTCATCGCTGAACTGGAAAAAAATAACACCCATCTTGAATACGACCGGAATATGTTAATCCGATGCAGATAGCGGCATCATTTCACGGCTTTCGTAAACAAACCTGCAAAACCCCTTTGTTCGCGGCTTTTCCAATGGCCTTTGTGATAAGCATAGCTCACTATCAGCGGCAGAACCGATGTTGCCTCTGCATAGACCATCTGTTCATAAACAGTATCCACCTTGCCCCAGGAGCAGGCCTCTTTAAGTGTTGAACTCGAACAAGCGCCGTCGCGCACATCGGCTACAGTTATCTGAACAGCATATTTGTGCATATCAACCTCTTTGCCCAGCACTTCCGCACAGACTACCGTATCCTGCACGAAATTTTTCGGCACGCCTCCGCCAATCATAAACAAACCTGAAACATCCGAATTCATCTTAATCTCGGTCAGCTCGCGAAAGTCTTTTACCGAATCAATAGACAAATGAGATTCAGGGTTTTCGTACTGGTGCTTTACCAGTCCGAATCCAGCACTGGAATCGCTAAACGCCGGACAGAATATCGGCACATCTTTTTCAAAACAAACCTGCACCAGCGAATCTTTCTTTTTAGCGTCGGTGGTCAGATAACGCCCCATTTCCCTGATAAACTCCCTGCTTGAGTATGGCCGCCGCTCAAGTGCGTCAGCAATCTCTTTTATGGTGTTATCGCATGCCTGCAACTGCTCCTCATCTATATATGTATCGTAAATTCTATCGATATACAGACTGCGAAGAGTTTTGTCGTCCACCGCTAATTCGGCCTTGTAATGCTTAAAGCCAAATGCCTCAAAAAAATCCATATCAACAATCGCCGCACCGGTAGCAACAATGGCATCGACCATATTATTCTTCACCATATCCACATAAACCTGCATGCAGCCTGCCGCGCTAGTGCTGCCGGCCAGTGTGAGAATAACCGCGCATTCGGAGTCCTTAAGCATCAGGTTAAATATATCAGCCGCACGAGCCGTATCGCGTGAGGTAAAAGACATATCTCTCATAGAATCAATAATTACCGTAGAGTCAAACGATTTGATATCAATATGCTTTACCGAATTTTTGAGCAAGTCTTTTTTTTCCATAGGTTATCCCTCAAATTTATATGATAACAGCTTGTAAATCAGTTTCGCAGCCAGAAAATCCGGAGCCTTGTTATTGTCATTGGGACACAACTCCACAACATCAAATCCGACTACATTTTTTCTCTCGAAAACCATCCTCAGAAAATCAAGCGTTTCGTACCAGCCCAGCCCGCCCGGCTCCGGTGTTCCGGTCGAAGGCATTATGGAAGGATCAAACACATCAAGGTCTATCGTTACATAGACTTTTTCCGTTAGCATGTTCAAGGCTTTTAACAGCCGAGTTTTATCTTTGTAAATTTCCTGCGCCAGAATGGTCCTTTGCCTGTCAGCGGCCCGGAATTCATCAGCATCACCGCTGCGAATACCAACCTGCACGACCTCGGCTGCCTCGGCCGCTCTTGCCATAACACAGGCATGATTGTATTTGGAACCTTCATAGCTCTGCCGCAGGTCGGCGTGAGCGTCAAGCTGAAGCACTGTTATATCCGAACCGAAGCACTCGGCGTGCGCCTGAATTGCCCCGATACTGACAGAGTGTTCGCCGCCTATGACTACTGTGAATTTGCCCGACTGCAATTGCGAGCTAACACACTTGCGAACATCCTTGACCATTTTCTCTACGCTGTGCTTCTCTAAAACAGACTCGTGCGTAAAGATACCGCGGAAATAGACCTGTGAATCGGTTTCAATATCATAAAGCTCCATATTCGCTGAAGCCTCGATTATCGCCTCAGGCCCTTTGTCAGCCCCTTTAACCCAGGTGCTGGTCATATCGAAAGGTACAGGCAAAATGCATATACGCGCGTCCTCACGGCCGGAATATTGATCCGGCAGGTCACCATAACTCAAATTACTCCTCATAATCGCTGCCTTTTCATATGAAAGGTTCAATCAAACAGGAACATCGCAATCGCGACGGTCGTTGTCCAGAGCCCTTCCTTGCCGCGAGCGGCCTGGGTTATGTTGCTGGTTCTGATGATAAGGTCTGTCGATCTGTAAACCTGTTCCTTTTCACTCCAGGCAGTATCTGGATCAAACTCAACGCCGAGCGTAGTTCCGAGCATACCGGCGGCAAGGTCTTCTGCCATATCCGCGGCCTGCTGGCTGTTCATCCCGTGACCGTGAACCTCGCTGAGATATCCCCACTGCTGCTTTTCCTTTGGAACTGCGATTCCGATAGAACTGGCCACCAATCTTCCGTGCTCATTTGTGTCGCTTCTGGCCATTACACAAAAAGCAATAGAACCGGGCTGTAAATGCCGAACGCCTGCATCTTTGCTTATAATTTTGCATTTAGGCGGCAAAATTGACGAGACCTGTACAAGGTTCTGGTCGGCTACGCCTGCTTTGCGCAGAGCCTCCTCGAAAGATTTGAGTTTATATTTATGACGACCAACGCCTTTTGTCAGAAATAACTTCGTCGGTACTAAATTCAACATTACAAGTTCTCCCAGATTCAATCTGATGCAAAGTTATTATTTCCTGCGTTTCTTTCTCAAAGGCCTCTCCAGCAAATCGGTTTCGATAACTCTGCCGCTGCGAATGTTGACCTTATATGTTTTAACCTCAAAAGGCCCAAGGTTTACATTTACTCTCTTTCTTATAAGAGGGATGGTTATTGCGGTTTTTCTTTTTTTTCCGGTCGGCTCGAACAGGCGGAAAACAAAACTTTTGTCATTTTCAGCCTGCTTAGCCGCGGTTAGAACCGTTAAATTGTCCGCCAATTTCACCAAGGGTTTGGCTTTTGAGCCCTGACCGGCTGGAAAATAGGGCAGTGTGAACAAGCGTTCGTTTTTTATCTGAGCTTCTCTTTCAACCGCTTCTAAGCGTTTATCGCTCTTGCCGGCATCAAACCAGAACCGGTATTTGCGAACGCCCTGATCTATTCTGGGGAGATACCTGTCGTTCGGCATGTGCAGTTTTTTATCACCAGCACAGGGATGGGCAGAATAAACCGGAGACCGCAAAAGTGTAAGTCGCCAGTTGTTATCGGTAAAGTCTGAGCCGTAAATACCGTCATCGACGCAGGTAATGGCACATTTACTTTTCTGATTTATTACAGCACTCCAACGCTGCGAAACCGCCTCGGTGCCGTCAGTGGGCAATTCCTGCACGCCGTAAGCCGTCTGTCCTATGTAGCGCAGTTTATTGCCTTGCAGCGGTATTTGAAGCTTGAGCATAGTATCTTTCTGGTTCCAGTGGACTATGGTTTCAACACCCATTTCCGTGCCCTCTTTGGGTATGATATAACGCTGGCAAATCGCGGATTCGTCATACTGGAACATCGCCTCAACAACTGTTCGCAATTGCCCGTCCTCTATCACTCGAACCGGCTCAAGTTTGCCAGGCACGCCGGCGAATTTCGCTGCTTTAGTTGGTGACATCAGCTTAAATCTGCCCTCTATGTTCGGGAAACTATCCGTTACCATCCCCCAGGGATCCGCGTCATCCTTAATTGCCAAAGGCTCAAATCCGGAACCACAGATATAACTTTTGTTGTTGGCTGCGTACTCGTCAATCAAGCCGGTAGTGGTGTTTATAGCCACTGTGAGCCTTGAATTACCCAGCTTAATACATTTGCCTGCTGACTTATACTTGACAGGTTCAGGTCTGCTGCCGTCTTTAATTTCACAATCAAAGCGATTCATCTGACCCGGCTTTAACCTGGCTCTGAAAACCACTTTTTTTCGCCATTCCGCATGGATATTGCTAAGCTCCTTTTCAACCTGACTGGCAAGAATCTTGCCATTGCAGTAAACATCCACTTCCTTATAGTCTTCTTTGCTCATGTTATCGGCAAGGCTAAACTCACAGCTAATCACATCCTCGACTTCATAAGGATGATGATTGTAAACAAGCAAAGGAATCCGGCCTGCTTTAGGCTTTTTCTGTCCCGACGCGAGAGCGAAGAAAGCACGAGTCCGAACCCTGGAAATAATATCCAATCCGTGACCGAGCGTATTCCTTGAATCGTATTCGACAGGCTCAATGGCTGAACCCGGCAAAGTGTCATGGAACTCACTCATCATAAGGTCGTGCACCGCCTGGTCAATTTCCTCACGCGGATACTCCATAAGCCCCTGCGCAGAAGCAGTTGAAGACATCTTCTCGGCGGCGAATATCTCATTTTCAAGCTCCCTGTGCATCTGCTTGAGTTTTATCATCGAAGTATAACAGCCGACCGCCCAGGGGTTCAAATCATTGCGGCGATCAGGCAGAGCAGCGGCTTCTTTGAGCATATCTTTTATATAGTTTTCCGGCGTTGAATGAACGATTTCAATTTGGCCGGCATCTCTAATTAGATCGTTAAGGTCTTTAATATCTTTTCTGGAAGGTCCGCCGCCGTGATTGCCCCCCCCCCATAGCATAACGCTGACAGGTTCGTGGCCGCGCTTTTCAATATGGGTTAGCGCCTTTTCTCTGGCTTTGCCAAGTTGGCTGGTGTAAGGAAAATCAAAACGCACCGCGGTAACACTTGAGCCGTCAAAGCCGATCCAACGGAAAGTATTGGCAGGCAGGTGCATATTGTCCTCAGCCCGAGGCCTGCCGAAAAGATAGCTATCGTAGCCGCTTTTGGCCAGAATCTGTACCAAGCCTCTGCTGTGACCAAAAGGATCAAAATTGATGGCGGTCGTAACATCCCTGCCAAATTCTTTGCGAAAATAGTTCTTGCCTTTGAGTATCTGTCGAACAAAAGACTCTCCCGACGGCATATTACAATCGGGCTGCAGATACCAGCCCCCCATAATGTGCCATTTGCCCTGCTTGACAAGCTTTTTTATTCTGGCAAGAAGCTGCGGATCATATTCGGCAATCCACTTATACAGGATAGCCTCATTATGATTGAACACAAAGTTGTCATTATTTTCACATATTTCAACCGCCGTGCGGAATGTTGACAGTGTCTCTGCCGCTCCTTCGGGCCATTGCCAAAGCCAGACAGGGTCAATATGCGCATTGCAAATCAAATGAATTCTATTCTTCTTACTCGGTCCTGGTTTTGAAGCCATATAGGTTCCTAATCTAAAATAAATAAACTATGGTAGGTTGATTCAGTGTGTTTTCACGCCGCGGCCGGCGAGATAGGCTTTTAATTCTGGTATATCGATAGTGTGAAAATGGAATACCGATGCCGCAAGTAGAATCGTCGCCCCAGCCTGTACCGCTTCGTAGAAATGCTCCATCTTCCCGGCCCCGCCGGATGCCACTATTTGCGCAGAACAGGACTGCGACATAGCTCTTATCACAGGCAAATCATAACCTGTCCGTGCGCCATCACCGGCCTTGCTGGTCGGCAGTATTACCGACACGCCAAAGCCGTAAACTTTTTTAGCCCATTCCAAAGCGTCCGCACCCGTAGCTGTCCTCCCGCCGTCTATATAAACCTCATAACCGCTGGGCAGCGAATTGTTCACATCAACATCTATCGCCACGGTGATTTTTTCAGCTCCAAATTCGCCAACCATCTCCCTGATTACATCCGGCCTGCGAAAGGCGGCGCTGCTGGTTGATATTTTGTCTGCACCGGCATCCAGCACAGCAGCCGCAGATGCAACATCACAAATCCCCCCGCCAACCGTAAAAGGCACAGTTGCCACCTGAGAGACTTTCTTGACAATATCGAGCATTGTCGAGCGATTTTCAACCGTGGCTGTTATATCCAGCAGAGCAAGCTCATCAGCCCCCGCATCGCAATAGGCTTTTGCGCATTGAACAGGATCACCAGCATCACGAATATCGACAAAATGAACACCTTTTACCACTCGCCCGTCCTGCATATCCAGGCAAGGCATTATGCTTATCGGCTTATCCACAATAAATTTTCCTTTTCCGTCAGTTTTATGTGATTATTTGAGCTATTGGCCAGCAAACTGCTTGCGCATTTTAACTTTGCAAAAACTTATTTCAAGTTCGCGTTTGACAGCGGGTCGTTTTTTTTGTCTAATCTCGACAATTTGTCTGTCTGTAGGATAATTTAACCCCACATAAACGGAGAACAGAGTATGCCAAAACGCCAGGACATCCACAAAGTAATGATTATAGGCTCAGGTCCCATCATAATAGGCCAGGCCTGCGAATTTGACTATTCAGGCACACAGGCCTGCAAAGCCCTTAAAAAGCTCGGCTACGAAATCGTACTGGTCAATTCCAACCCCGCAACCATAATGACTGACCCTCAGATGGCCGACGCCACATACATTGAACCGCTCAATGTCCCCACACTTACCAGAATCATTGAAAAAGAACGCCCCGATGCCCTTTTGCCCAATCTCGGCGGTCAGAGCGCGCTTAACCTGGCTTCGGAACTCGACAAAGAGGGAATACTTGAAAAAAACGGCGTCAAAATCATCGGCGTTCAGATAGACGCGATAAAAAGAGGCGAAGACCGAACAGAATTCTCAAATACAATGCACAAACTGGGCATCGAAATAGCCAGAAGTAAATGCGCATACAGCGTAGAGGAGGCCGAACAGATAGCAAAAGAACTGGGCTACCCTGTAGTATTGCGTCCTGCTTACACGATGGGCGGAACCGGTGGGGGGCTGGTTTATAATGTGGATGAATTGCGAACAATAACCGCGCGGGGACTCGCTGCCAGTATGGTAGGTCAGGTGCTGGTCGAAGAATCTATACTTGGCTGGGAAGAACTGGAGCTTGAAGTAGTCCGTGACACCAAAGGCCAGAAAGTAACCGTCTGCTTTATCGAAAATGTTGATCCGCTTGGAGTGCATACAGGCGATTCATTCTGCACAGCGCCAATGCTTACAATAAGCGAAGAGCTTCAGCAGCGGCTGCAAAAACACGCTTATGACATTGTTGATGCGATAGGCGTAATCGGCGGCACAAATGTACAGTTTGCCCACGACCCCAAAACCGACAGGGTGGTAGTTATTGAAATCAACCCGAGAACATCACGAAGCTCTGCCCTGGCATCCAAGGCCACCGGTTTTCCCATCGCGCTTATTTCGGCAATGCTGGCAAGCGGCCTGACACTCGACGAAATACCATATTGGAAAAGCGGAACACTCGATAAATATCAGCCGTCCGGCGATTATGTGGTGGTCAAATTCGCAAGATGGGCTTTCGAGAAATTCAAAAAAGTCGAAGACAAACTTGGCACACAGATGCGAGCAGTCGGCGAGGCGATGAGTATCGGCAAAAATTACAAGGAGGCGTTCCAGAAAGCCATCCGTTCACTTGAAATAGGCCGCTACGGACTTGGCTTTGCTAAAAACTTCAATGACCTGTCTCTGGATGAGCTGCTGACAATGGTAGGCACGCCGACCAGCGAGCGACAGTTCATTATCTACGAGGCCCTGCGCAAGGGTGCTACCGTAGATCTGCTGCATGAAAAAACATATATAACCAAATGGTTCCTTCGGCAAATGGCGGAGCTGGTCGAGCTTGAACAGAAATTGCTGGAATACAAGGGCAAGGCAATTCCCGATGAGCTTGTAATCCAGGCCAAGAAAGACGGTTTTGCGGACAGATACCTTGCAAGAATACTGGAGACAACAGAAGAAGATATCCGTAAGCAGCGTATGGGATCTGGCATGATTGAAAGCTGGCACCCCGTTCCTGTAAGCGGAGTTGAAGATGCCGCGTATTACTACTCCACCTATAACGCCGCAGACGAGGTTGCCACAACTGATAATCGCAAAGTAATGGTGCTCGGCGGCGGACCGAACAGAATAGGCCAGGGCATAGAATTCGATTACTGCTGCGTCCACGCCGCTTTCGCCGTCAGGGATATGGGCCTGGAAACAATAATGATAAACTGTAACCCTGAAACAGTCTCTACGGACTACGACACCTCAGATAAGCTCTATTTCGAACCGTTGACCGTGGAAGATGTTCTCAGCATTTACGAAAAGGAAAAACCGGAAGGTCTGATCGTTCAGTTCGGCGGGCAGACTCCTTTGAATATCGCTGGCCAGCTTGAACAAGCCGGCGTTAAAATAATTGGAACCTCTCCCGAAACTATCGATATGGCAGAAGACAGAGACCAATTCAGGGCCATTATGGAAAAACTCGATATCCCGATGCCAGAATCCGACATGGCGGTCAACCTCGATCAGGCTCTGCAAATTGCCGACCGCATAGGCTATCCTCTGATGGTCCGTCCGTCGTATGTTCTCGGTGGCCGTGGAATGGAAATCGTCCACGACGAGCAAATGCTTCGCCACTATGTAACTGCCGCTGTGGATGTTACACCCCAAAGGCCGATACTCATAGACAAATTCCTATCCAACGCTATCGAAGCCGAAGCCGATGCCATTGCCGACGGAACAGACGCATTCGTTCCTGCCGTAATGGAGCATATTGAGCTTGCCGGGGTACACTCCGGCGACTCAGCCTGCGTCCTGCCGCCGGTGTCCATACCGCAAAAACATCTGGACACTATCCGGGAATATACCCGCAAAATAGCAACCGAGCTGAAAGTCATCGGCCTTATGAATATGCAATACGCAATCGCAGATGATAAAGTCTATGTTCTCGAAGCCAATCCTCGTGCATCTCGCACCGTACCGCTTGTTTCCAAGGTCTGCGGAATCTCAATGGCAAACATCGCTACTCAGATTATGATGGGCAAAAAGCTCACAGACTTTGACCTGGAACCGAAAAAAATCAAACATTTCGGTGTAAAAGAGGCGGTTTTCCCGTTCAATATGTTCCCGGAGGTTGATCCTATCCTCGGGCCGGAAATGAGATCAACAGGAGAGGTACTGGGACTTGCCGATTCATACGGCCTTGCTTTTTACAAGGCACAGGAAGCAACGCAGCAGCCGCTGCCGTCAGAAGGAACTGTATTGATAACACTTGCCGATGGAGACAAAAAGGCTATCGTTGAAACAGCCAGGCAATTCAGCGATCTTGGCTTTAAGCTGCTCGCGACCGAGGGAACATTGCAGTTTCTCACAGAAAAAGGAATACCCGCTCAGCAGGTATTAAAAATGCACCAAGGCAGGCCAAATGTCCTTGATGTCATAAAAAATGGCGATGTTCAGCTTATCGTCAATACACCTGTCGGTAAAGAAAGCCAGTACGATGACTCCTACATAAGAAAAGCTGCAATTAACTATAAGATACCCTACATAACAACAACAACCGCCGCCGCTGCCACCGCCAAGGGCATCGCCGCCCGCAAAGCAGGTCAGACTACCGTAGAATCTTTGCAAAATTACCATAAGAGCATTGGCAGGGGATAATTTTTCTTGGCATAAGCCGCAATTTCGTGTAAAGTAAGCGGCTCTTATTGTATTTGGAACAGTTAAATCTTTAATGAAAACCCAATGAAGGAGTAAATTGCAATGCCATTAGTTAACACCAAAAAGATGTTTGAAATGGCCTACAAAAACGGCTATGCCATTGGCGCATTCAATGTCAACAATATGGAAATCACACAGGGTATTATGGATGCCTGCGCAGAGGAAAATGCTCCTCTGATTCTTCAGGTATCCCGCGGCGCCCGCAAATACGCCAAAATAGGCTATCTGAACAAAATCATCGAAGCCGCTATGGATGAATATCCCGACCTGCCGCTGGCGACGAACCTCGACCATGGAGACAGCTTTGATACCTGCAAGCAGTTTGTCGAAGACGGCTTCACTTCCGTTATGATTGACGCATCCGGTGAGCCTTTCGAGGAAAACATTCGCATCACAAAGGAAGTTGTCGATTTCGCACATAAACACAATGTTGTTGTCGAGGCCGAATTAGGCCAGCTCGGCGGTATTGAAGAAGATGTCGTGGGTGTGGATGCTGATGATGTCAGTAAACACCTTGCCGACCCCGAACAGGTACAGGAATTCGTGGAGAAAACCGGCGTCGATTCACTGGCGGTGGCGATAGGAACAAGTCACGGTGCTTACAAGTTTAAAAAAGAGCCGAAACTGGCTTTCGATGTTCTTGAAGAAATCGAGAAACGCCTGCCGGGCTTCCCGCTGGTAATGCACGGTTCAAGCAGCGTACTGAAAGAGTTCAAAGACCTCATCAACAAATACGGCGGAAATATGCCCGACGCTATGGGCGTACCGGAAGATTCAATAAGCAAAGCCGCAAAAATGGGCATTTGCAAGGTCAACATCGACACCGACCTGCGAATGGCGTTAACCGCCAAGATTCGCGAAGTCTTCGCGACAAAACCCGAAGAGTTTGACCCACGCAAATACCTCGGCCCAGGTCGAGAAGCCATCAAGAAGATGGTAAAACACAAACTTCATGTGCTCGGCTGTGCAGGTAAAGCTGACGAATGTAAGTAGTTATATAGCAAGTATTAAGCAAGAGGCTGACAGAGCAGATCTGTCAGCCTCTTTTTTTTATAACAAGATGAAAACCAAAACACACAGTATTTACAATTTTAGCTTTACTTGCTTTTTCTCAACAACATCCGAGTTTCATACGATTGCCCTGTTGACAAATGCATCAAAATACAGTAGTATGATTTTACATTTGATGTTGGGGTGAGGATGACAGTGAACGATTTTTCAATAAAACGGAATCTAACATGAGGAGCAGAAAATGTTTACTCGAAAATACAGAATGATGATTTGCATGGTTTTGGGAGTGATCTTGTTGGCGGCATCCAGCGGAGCGGCCAAAATGAAGGCATTGATTATAGATGGCCAGAATAACCATAACGCGTGGCCAAAAACAACGATTATGATGAAGCAGTATCTCGAAGAAAGCAACCTGTTTGAGGTTGATATTGCTCGCACGCAATATATTTGGAGAGTGGTAGACCGTTATGAGGATTTTCTGCCCCTGGCTGGTGTTGGATCCATGCAGATCGTGGATGACCCAAAGCACGATCCCGATTTCAAACCGGCTTTCAGCGAATATGATGTTGTAGTCTCTAACTTCGGCGCCGGCGCAATCGTGTGGCCAGAAGCGACGCAAAAAGCTTTCGAAGAGTATGTTAAGAATGGAGGCGGATTTGTGGTTGTTCATGCCGCCAATAACTGCTTTCCCCATTGGGATGAGTATAATGTCATGACCGGCCTGGGAGGATGGGAAGGACGCAACGAAGAGAGCGGCCCCTATGTTTATTACAATGATGAAGGTGAGTTGATTCGCGACAAGTCAGAGGGTCGCGGCGGCGCCCACGGACCGCCTCATGTGTTCCCAATCACTATTCGCGTTGACGACCACCCGATAACAAAGGGAATGCCTGAAGTCTGGCTGACTGCCAGGGATGAGTGCTATGCTTTGCTGCGCGGTCCGGCGGAAAACATGACTGTTCTGGCAACCGGTAAAGACCAGACCGACGATGCGCCAACAGATCGCCATGAACCTGCCTTGATGGCAATCGATTATGGGAAGGGACGCGTATTTCATACCATCCTTGGTCACGACGAGCAGTCTTTTGAAGGCGTAGGCTTTATGGTTTCTTTCGTCCGCGGTACTGAATGGGCCGCAGCCGGAGAAGTAACAACGCCCATTCCCGATGATTTTCCAACTGCTGAGGAAGCTACTATTAGAGAGTTTGAGCTCAATGAGCAGCAATGCCGCTAGAGCAATTAAAGTTTAAGTAGCTATGTCTTATCAGTTTTTCTGCTAATGCTTCCGGGCGGCCTGGGTAAAGGCTTTTATGTTTTCAGTACTGACACCATCGGGCATACCCCCGCCGCAGGACAGAATAACATAACGCAAATCATCCAGCGTCGTAAGAGCTTGATGAACACTTTTACGCACATCATCAGGTGAGCCGGCAGCCAGCACATCGCGCGGTGGAATATTGCCAACCAATACTACATTATTTTGCGTCCATTCTTTCATCTGCTCGAGTGAATGCAGAAAACTAAAATTGAACATGTTTATGCCAAGCGAGCTTAAATGCGCAGCGCAAACGCGTCCTTCGGCATCATTGTGCAAAAATCTTACTGACGCATCAAAAGAGTTGTATATTCTTTTCAGATAAGGAAACGCAAAATCCTGAAAATCCTGCTCTCCGCAAAAACCCACAATATCATCCAAAATCAATATGCCGTCAATGGTATCAAATTCCTGTTTCTGCAATCGCAACCATTTAATAACATATTCAGTAATGGTTTCTAACAATTTATGAACTTTGTCAATATCAGTACGCAAAGCTATCAAAAATTCTGTTGTTCCCATCAGAAAAGATGCAATATTAAGCGGTCCACGCGCTACAGCAAATCTGATTTTGTGTCCTAATTTCTCAATATTCTTTCTGTTTATACGCAGCCTGTTAATAATAAACGGAGCTAATCCATCCTTTTCCGGGTTCGGAACGGCCAATTGGTCAATATCGTCTGCGGAATAGATAACTTTGTCTGCGTGCGGAAATTCATTCCTCGGAAAACTACACTTGGCACCAAACGCCGATGGTTCAGTACACATGCCATATTCAGCCCAAAAGCCTGGCAGGAATATCACATCCGGAAAGGTTTCGACCACTTTTTTGTTAGATTCAAACCAAAGCTCATCATTTGTAAAATAATCTAAAATTGAAATTCCAAACCAACCCGGTAACCAGGGACTATCAATGATGAAACCGACAGGGACCCCGGAATCAGCTTTACCGGCAATAGCATTCTGAGCTTGCTGCCATTGATGATCATTCATTTATTTATGCCCTTGTTCCAAAATCCGATACAAAAACCTTCGTCAAGATATCGCAAGATACGAGCTATATAGAAAAAGTCGTGAAATGATACAAAGCAAACTTTATATAAAAAAGCAAAACAGTAAATCTTGCTTGTCGAAAAGCACTGCCAAACAACAAGCAAATTACTTCCATTATAGCTTGGTATATAGACATCCAGCCAGCTTCGCAAAAACTCAAAGCTGGCTGGATTTATACTTAAGTTCTTAAGCTAATTTACAGCTTTCTTGCTTGCTGAAAACCGTTCCCAGTTTTCTGAAGATATTATCCAGAACCGGTTCAATCTAAATATTGATGTGGGCAATTCCGTACGGCATCCGCTCCGGACGGGAAAGCATCTCATTAGCCTCGTCATCGTTTTTGAATCTCTCGTTGACCGGATCCCAATACAGCTTACGCTCCAAGTGCATTGCAATCTGTTTGAGGATACAAGCACTAGTCGAACGGTGAGCCAGTTCGGCATTAGTCGCACCAGGACGACGGCTGCGAACACTCTGCAGCCAGTCTTTGTGGATTTCCGGGCTCTCATAAAGGTGAAGGTCATTGGGCCCGATTTTGGTCCGGAGAATATCAGGGTCGCTGGCCTGTAAAGTCTCGTCATCAGCATCATCGCCAATCGGATCATCGGCTGTGGCCCTCGCCTGGCCGCGAGATACAAATATCCAGCCGTCCTCGCCCTCAAAGCGAATACCATTGGGATGTTTGTTGCTAACATGCATAGTGACACCATTGGCATATTTACTGCGAACATCATAAGGACCGTGTACAGTCCACAGGCCCGATTCCGGGAATTCAGCTGTACCTTCAATCTCAATTGGCCCAGTATATTCTGTTCCCATTCCCCAATGAGCAATATCAATATGGTGTGAGCCCCATCCTGTAATCATGCCTGCACAATATTCTTCGATGCGCAGCCAACCCGGCCTTGAAAAGTCGTCCTGCGGGTGGACACGCCTTTCATTATAAGGAGCCACAGGAGTATAACCAAGCCACAT
>PWDX01000075.1 GCA_003553245.1 Phycisphaerae bacterium | reverse complement strand
CTGTGCCTGATCTTCAAGCTGTTCGTCGAGTCGATATCCGAAATACGGCTCGTTTCGCAGCGGCGGGCTGGCCATTGTGGCGCGGGTCAGTGCGAAGAAAACCCTCGGGTCGTCGAATTCCTCGCGGAAAAAGCGTCTTTCGACTTCTGCCAGGGTGAACTGCTCATCCATAACCACAAAGCGATAATCGTTCCAGATATCTCCGAGGTGGCGGACGCTGTAAGGACCCCAGAAAATAGTCAGTATCCGTGAGGCTTCTATGGGGTAGTTTCTTACAACGATATCAAGGGTTTTGAGGTTATAGGTGTTAATCCAGAAGGCAAGTTTGTCTTCTTTGGGCCAGCTTTCGTAACGCTGTCTGTCGATTTCGTCGAATGTCAGCAGCAGCCTGTTCAGTCGCAGCCTTCTTCGCCGGAGAGTGTCATAATCCACCAGGCCGGCCTCGGTTACATATTCGTCGAAAAAGTCGGAGAATTTGCTGTGAAATTCTGTCGCGTCATCCTGCGGGGTAATTTCCTGTTCGGGCGAATCCTGCGTATTTTCGGACCTTTCAGGGGTTTGCGGGGCGTTTGGATCGGCGTTTTCAGCCTGTAAAAGCGGCGCCAGAGCCAGAATCGATATTATCACGACTATGGCCTGTATCGGTCTTTTGGCTATAATTGCGGTCATATTTAATCCGTTCAGCGTAATGTTATCTATATAACGATATATAACGGTTTTTAGCGGTCGGTGCGGATAAACAGGTATTTGGCACGGGCCGCCGTATTTTTAGTCCTACGCAGCAAATATGCTAATTGTTTTAGTCGGGCATTTACAGCAAAATCTTAATTTGAAACCGGATGAGAAATTTAGCATTATTTTTTATTTTTTTATTGAATATCGATTTGTAGGTTGTTATTTTTTTAGCCCGAATTCGAACAGGTCAGAAAATCCGGCGTAACAATCGTGAAACACATTTGACTTTTTCATTTTCTCCTCCTCCGACAGCCTGGTCACCCACGGCCAGGCTGTATTTTTTCCGGTCGATTTCAGCCGCTTTCGGCACAAATTAATGATGTCGCTGCGCGACGCTGTTTTAGCGGATTCCTCGGCTGCGCCTCGGAATGACAACTCGTGCGATGTGGTGAAGTTTTCTGTTTTTATACCCCCTCCCCCCTTCGGGGTACTCCCCCTTAACAGGGGGAGAGTTTATTGTGGGCTGTTTTCAAGGGCACTCGATGCGCCTCTTGGCAGGGGGAGAGTTTAATGTAAGCAGCATTCGCGGGTGGGCCTAGGTATGACCCGCAGGCAAGCCGCATCAACCACTTTTAACTTTTTACTTTCCAACTTTTCACTTAAAAAAGCTCCCCTCCTTTTTAAGGAGGGGTGGCCGTAGGCCGGGGTGGTTGAATTATCCAAACATTGCCCCATCTGTTACCCCAGCAACGCTCCATCTGTCACCCAGCACTTGATGCGGGGTCTATCAATGCGGCAAGACTGTGGATGCGGCCTTGCGAGATAGCCGTATTTTCAGCTCTGTAGATGCCGGATCAAGTCCGGCATGACATTTTTTGAGGTCCGACACTACAGCTTTTGCCGTCCGGAATGAAAGTTTGGTGCGTCCGGCATGACCGTTCGCTATCTTGAGATGTCAAGATTCCTGGAAGAGTTTCTTTTTTCGAACAGGTGTTGCAGCCAATATTTTGCGAATCTCGCTGACCTGCTCATCTGTGAGCTTATCTTTGAAAATAACTGAAGCACTTGAGCCTTGGAAATTCAGAAAAAAATAGCTCTTGGTTTCCTTTATCCGGGAAAAGCCCGGCCACCTAAGCTCCGCCCAGCTTTCGTTCCCTCCTTCCTTGATGCAATCTTCATTTACATAAACCGTGGAAGACTGATCATTATTCCCTATTCCGATGTTTCGAACGGATACGACCGGTAAAGCCACAATAAGTAGACTACCCAGCAAAAGCATCCCCATATGGCTGCCATGTATAAAAGCCTCCATGTATAGATATATCGAAATGGCCACTACCGAGACAGCCAGTACCAGCAAACTCTGGTAAAGACGCGATGTAAGAAAAAGTTTGACCGTTTCCCCATTCGCTCTTTCTGAAATTGTAAGAGTGTAGCTGAATTCAATATCTTTCATAGTCTTAGTCACCTATTATCTTCATAAAACGGCACCGAGGCTTTTTCCAGAATTGATCGGAGTAATTCAAGTTTTTCGGGTGAGACCTCCGGCTTAATTAAAGCCCACGGCCCGATATTATACTTTAATATTAACTTTTTTTTTCCTGTTATAGTGATAGACTGAAAAGCTTTCCAATCTATGTGCAGCGTTAAATGTTTTCTTTTGTATTCAAACCCGTTTTCGCCGGCTATCATATAGCAGGGACCAAACCGCCTCTCCGCAATAAGCATTTCTATCCCTAACTTAATAAGCCATAGAAACGGCAATACTAAAAGAGAGCCCAATATAATCATGATTGCTTTATACACAAATGATTCTACTTGCAGCAAATAACCCATACCTACAGCCATTATCCAAATCGCAATCATAATTGCATAAGGTCTAATTTTCAGCAGAGATAAAGCTTGCGGGGCCCAATAATACCAAAATGACCTTTTTTTGAATCTTATGGTAACTTCCATTGTGTATCCTCGAAACATAGCGACCCAAAATCAGACTCGATTCGAGGTCTCAGGTTGTGGCTTTTATTATGTTTTTGTAGATAGTTATTGCCTTTTGTAGTTCGGTTATTTCGATATATTCGTCGCCTTTGTGGCATAGGTCGGCTTTGCCTGGGCCGAAGATTATCACCGGGCAGTTCAGTTGTGCGAAAAACGGTCCGTCGGTTGTAAAGCCGATGCCTTTGGGTTTTTCTGTGCCGACTGTGCTGCAGAAGTTTTTTACGAATTGGCTGTGGTTGTCTGTTTCCAGGGCAGGGACGGACCGGATGACATTTGCGTCGGCGGAGAATTCCGGCCAGTGCTTTTGCAGCCGGTGAAACATTCTGCGGATATCGTCGAGGATATCCTGATGGTTTTGGCCGGGCAGGGTGCGTATGTCGATAGCGGCGGTGCAGTGGTCTGGAACGACATTTACGGCCTGTCCGCCGGAGATGGTGTTTATGCTCAGCGAGCCCTGGCCCAGGACGCTGTGGCTGCCGGGCAGTTGGTAGCTTTCGATTTCACTTAGCAGCCGGCGCATCGAGGTTATCGCGTTTATTCCCTGTTGGGGCGTTGAACCGTGGGCTGTTTTGCCGATGGTTTCGAGATTCAGCCATAAAATGCCTCGGTGCGATGTTATGACTTCAAAGCCGGTCGGTTCGGGTATTATCACGCCCGCGGGTTCTTTTGCCTGCTGTGCGTATTGTTCGACAAAGCGTTTTGCTCCGCAGCTATCGGTTTCCTCGCCTGCGACGAACGCGAATATCAATTCCCGATCGGGGCAGAAGCCTTCTTCGAGCAGTTCGGCCAACGCCCAAAGCACGGCGGCGGTGGGTCCTTTCATATCGACAGCGCCTCTGCCGTAGATTCTGCCGTTGTGTTCGCAGGGTTCAAAGGGGCTGTATTTCCACTGGCCTTTGCCTGCCGGGACGACATCGAGGTGGAAGGCGAATATTACCGGTTGGCCTTTGCCGGCTCCTATTTCGGCCACGGCGTTTGCTCTGTTGCCGTCCCATTGGTCGATATCCGCTTTCAGGCCGTGGCGGGCAAGCCATTTGGCTATGACTTGGGCTGCCTTTAGCTCGCCTTTATCACAGGTGGACTCGGCGGCGATTAAATCTTTCAATAAGTCGGTAGGGTATTTCATAGGCCTGATTATATGTGCGGTCATAATAAAATTACAATTTTTTCTTGAACGAAGTAAAGATTGTGGTGATAATACTAAATTCCAAACTTTTGGCAGGTGTTAAGGAGCGCAAATGGGACCTCTACTTAAGGGCCTAAAAGAACTACAAAGCATAGAAAACAGATTACGGGCGGCAAAAGGTAAACTCACTCGATGCAGGCGGCGTGTCGTAATCCAGGAAAACCACATCAGAAGCCTGCAAAACGCCCTGGAGGCTAAGAAAGAGCAGGTTCAGCTTACCAAAGTGCAGTCCGACAGGCTTCAGCTTGAGCTTAAAGGCCGCGATGAAACGATAAATAAACTACGCGCAGCTCTGAATGTAGCCAAGTCAAACAAGGAGTATTCGGCGGTATTGACCCAGCTTAACACTACCAAGGCCGACAACTCCAAACTCGAAGAGCAGACTCTTGAGCTTATGAAAGACATCGAGACCGATGAGGCGGAGGTCAAACAGATTAACGAGCAGATAGAGCAGGAAAAAGAGCATCTGGAGAAGATTCGCGGCGAGTCGAACGAAACCGCTGAAAAATTCGAGGCCGAGATTGCCGAGATTCAGGGCCAGTGGGATGCAAAGGCCAAAGATATCGATGCCGAGTCACTGGAGATTTTTAATCGTCTGGCTGATACATATGACGGTGAGGCTATCGCGGTTGTAGAGATTGAGGAGGGCAGGAACAAGCAATACAGTTGCGGCGGCTGTTTTATGAGTATAACGGCTGAAACGGTGAACCGTCTTATGACCAGGGATGAGGTTCTGCGTTGTCCCAACTGCACGCGGATACTGGTAATGCCGGACTCCGACGATCAGTAGCGCCGGGCAGATACGGCGCCGACAACCGGCGTTAAAGGCCTCTGACGCGATTTAATCAGTTGCCGGTCATTGAGATTTCTGGTATAGTTTCTGCATATTATGGCCAGCGATAAACTTACAATTTATACCGATGGGGGCAGCAGGGGCAATCCGGGCCCGGCGGCGGCAGGTTATATAATTACCGACTCGACTGGCCGGCGTGTGGCGGCCAAGGGTGTGTTTCTTGGCGTGGCCACGAACAACGAGGCCGAATATACCGGCATTATAGAATCAATCCGACATGCAAAAAAACTCGGCGCCAAGTCGATAGAGCTTTTTACCGACAGCGAACTTCTCGCTCGACAGTTGACCGGTCAATACAAAGTCAAAAGTCCCAAGCTCAGGCCTTTGTATGAAGAAGCGATGGAGCTGTTTAATTCTTTCATCGAGCACAGTGTAACTCATGTCCGGCGGGAGCAGAACAAAGGCGCCGACTATCTGGTCAATCAGGCATTGGACAGGGGCAAGGATGTCGTGCCTTCCAATTCGGCCAAATCCAAACCGGCGACTCGTCCTATCCGGCTTGGCGTGCTGATATCCGGCGGCGGGACAACGATGGTCAACCTAATGGATGAAATCAAGCAAGGCCGGCTCAATGCCGAGATTCCGCTGGTCATAAGCTCGCGTTCGAAAGTTTCGGGGGTCGATAAGGCCAGAAACGCGGGGCTGCCAACGGTAATCATCCGCAAAAAAGACTG
>PWDX01000139.1 GCA_003553245.1 Phycisphaerae bacterium | reverse complement strand
GCTGTTTGAAGTGGTTAATAAGAGCCGCAGCTTGAAGATTTTAAGCTGCGGCTCTTTTTACATAATTACCGATAATTGCCGGAAATATTAAAAATTAACTTGCATAGTTAAGCAATTAATTGTAGCATAGTTGTATTAAAATGAACGATACATAGGTTGGTGATTTCCTGTGGAATTGAATACTGAATCAATCAGGTGGGCAATGGATCGCCGAAATTTCTTAAAATCAGTGGGAGCATTTTCCATCTCAATGGCGGCCCTGGGGCATGGTGGCGGTAACCGACGACCCGAAAAGTATAATATAATCTTCATAATGGCCGATGACCTTGGCCCGGATGAACTTGGTTGTTACGGCAGCGATGAGATGAAAACTCCGTGTATTGATGAATTAGCCCAGGGTGGCACTTTCTTCAACACCGCTTATGTTACCCCTGTTTGCCAGCCATCGCGCGTTCTTGTTATGACTGGACGGTATGGTTTCCGAACCAAGCATTACAATATGGGCGACAGGCCTGGCGGACCGAGCAATGTCGAGCCGGAAATAAACTTTCTCGAAACCGAACCCACATTCGGGCAGTTACTTCAGAAACAGGGCTATAAAACAGCGATGGCCGGAAAATGGCAGCTCATAGGCTATACGCCCCGTTGGGTGCCCAAAGCCGGTTTTGACGAGTATTGTATCTGGAGCATCCCTTATAATGAAGGATACGGCTCGCGACAAATAAATCCCGGCGGGCGGTTATCACCGGCAGGATCGCGTTATTTCCATCCATCAATCGAACAAAACGGTAAAATGCTCAAGACTAAACCGGATGATTACGGCCCGGACATATATGCGGATTTTTTGATAGATTTCATGAAGCGGCACAAAACGGACCCGTTTATGCTCTACTATTCTATGTGCCTGCCTCATACTCCGCTTGGTCCTACGCCTGATCACCCAGACTTACCGGTAAAAAATCATATCAGTATGCTCAGGTATAAAGTCGAGTATATGGATAAGCTCGTTGGAAGGATTACTAAGGCCGTTGATGATCTTGGTCTGCGTGAAAAGACAATTATTATTTTCGGCAGCGATAACGGCACCGAATGGCGTGGCAAGAACACTCCGACTGAAAGAGGGGCCAGGGTTCCGCTGGTATTTAACTGTCCGGGTTTGTTGAAGCGAAAAGGCGCAATAAACGCTCTGACGGACTATACCGATTTGCTGGCGACATTTGTGGATATTGCCGGCGGCAAACTGCCCGATGAATATGAGTTTGACGGAAAGAGTCTGATGCCTGTACTGACCGGAAAGACCAAACATCACAGAAAATGGATATTCAGCTTTATGGGGCAATTCCGTATTCTGCGAACAGATGATTATCTGCTTGAGATGGAGTGTGACGATTACGAGGGCGATTTTTATTACTGCAAAGACAAATATAACTTTTCTGAATATGAAAATGTTACTGACAGTGATGATCCGGTACATATAGCCTCAAGGCAAGAATTTGATAATATACTGAAAGACTTGCCCAGGCCCGATTTGAGCGTTAATCAGCGGATTTGGTTTATCAGATATCTGGAACGATATAATCCCGATTTTGACTATGAAAGAGTTTATCCGCAGAAGCTCAGGGACAATCCCGATTTGGAAGGTTCTCAGCGGGCATAGTTATTTTGCAGAGTGTAGGTTGTTGTTACTTAAATTCTAAGTGTTGTATTGTGAAAAGGTGATGGTTATGGATAGAAGAAGTTTCCTCAAAAAAGCTTCCGCTGTATCTCTGGCGCTAACTGCGGGTGATTTTGCTATGGCTAATGAAAAACAGGATAGCCAAAGGTATAATATTATCTACATAATGGCCGATGATCTTGGTTCCAAAGAGGTCGGATGCTATGGCTCAAAGGAGATGAATACGCCTTTTATAGACGAATTGGCCAAAGGGGGGACTTTCTTTCATACTGCTTACACGGTTCCGGTATGCGTACCTTCGCGAGTGCTGGTTATGAGCGGCAGGTATGCGACCAGGACCGGTTATTATAATATGGGCGAAAGGCCGGGCGGCCCAAGAGCGGTTGAACCCCCGCTGAATTCCATTGAATCGGAGCCTTCATTTGGTAAGTTGCTGCAGGATATGGGTTACAAGACCGCTCTGGCCGGTAAATGGCAACTTCAAGGCCCGACATCAAGATGGATACCAAAGGCCGGCTATGACGAATATTGCGTCTGGCGCGGGGCCGGCTTGAGAGAAGGCTATGGATCGCCACAGGTCAATCCGGGTGGACGCATTGGTCCACAAGGCTCAAGGTATTTTCATCCTGTTATTGAACAAAATGGTCAATATATCGAAACCAAGCCGGATGACTATGGCCCGGATATTTACTGCAATTTTCTAATAGATTTTATGAAAAAGCATAAAGACGAGCCATTTTTGCTTTACTATCCGATGTGCCTGCCTCATACGCCGCTTGGCCCGACTCCTGATCATCCTGACCTTCCGGTTAAGGCCGATATCGGCCTGTTGAAATATAAAGTCAAATATATGGACAAACTTGTCGGCAGGATAGTCAGGGCTGTTGACGAGCTTGGTCTTCGTGAAAAGACAGTGATTATCTTCGGCAGCGATAATGGAACCGAATGGCGCGGCAAGAACACTCCGACCGAAAGGGGGGCCAGGGTGCCGCTTGTTGCAAATTGTCCCGGGCTTATTAAAGCCCAAGGCGGCATAGACGCTCTTACAGATTATTCTGACTTACTCCCGACATTTGTGGATATTGCCGGCGGCAAGCTTCCTGAAGAATATGAGTTTGACGGAAAGAGCCTGGCGCCTGTATTGACAGGAAAGACTAAACATCATAGAGAATGGATATTCAGCTATCTCGGTCATTATAGAGTATTAAGAACTGCTGATTATCTGCTCGAGATGGAATGTGATGAGTACAGAGGCGACTTCTATTATTGTCGAGGAAAGCGCAACTTCTCTGAATATGAAAATGTTACCGATTCGGATGAGTCAAGACACATAAAAGCTCGAAAGGAGTTTGATAAAATACTCGAAGATTTGCCTGCTCCAGAGCTGACAGATGAACAGAAAATATGGCTAATAAGATATCTGGAGCGATATAATCCTCATTTTGATGATTATAAGAAAACATATCCTCAAAAGTTACGAGATAACCCGGCTCTTGAAGGTTCAACTATGCCGTAGAGGCTATTAACTTTGGTTCTTTTCAATTAACTTTTTAAACAGTCTTTTCTTTTAGAAATCTCTCACGGCCTCTGTTCTCGGCGCATTTGTCGAATAACTTTCCTGGTCTGCTCTGGGGCATTCTGCATTCTTATTCGCCAGATCATTTCATCTGTATTTATAACCTGTATATCCTGGTCAAGCTCGTCTACAAGCCATTTGACAGCGTTGAGGCCGGCAACTTCATTGTCATTTTTGTCATATCTGCTCCAGGCATGGTTCGCGATTATACTGAACGTGGGTTCTTCTTGTTCTTGGGCAAGCTCATTAGCCATTTGCGCCACTTCTGGCGGAGAACCACCACCAACCCAGCGTGCATTTCGCCATGTGGCGAATCTGACATTGACCACAGGTATCTCTATACCCTGTGAATTTTCTACCCAAAAGACATGGCCTTGTGCGGCAGTATATGGGTGGTACTGTAAAACTATCATTCCGATAAGTCCGTCTATTTCTTCTGCGAAAATTCGATAAGCCTGCATAGCCTCTTCACTGCGGATATCCTGGGCTATAAAGCAAAGCGTTCTGATGCCGGTTTTGCTTAATTGTTCTGATATGGCTTGCGCTTTTTTGACAAGCAGTTCCTCTCTGTTTGGTCTGTTGACTGCGAACAAATCAGGATAGAAATACCCGCCTGAAAATTCGGACATTGTAGTTGACGGCGGCTGAGTTCTTGAGAGCGTATTTATTGATTCCGGCGATACCTGAGCAAGTTTTACCGCGCAAGTGCTCCAGGTAATAGGGAACTCGCCGTGACTGGGATTGTTCCAGTAACGGTCACTTGAGAGAAAATCCCTCATCATCCAGCCCATATTATCCCCATCGCTGAACCAGAATGCAACAAAATCTTTTCCCTGATTATAATCTATTTCCCATGGTTTTACGCTGTGAAATGGCTTAATAGCAGCTTTCTCAGATATGCCAGCCGAGATAAACGGCAGGTTTCTGACCCAGTCTGAGGCGGTGGCGAAGGGACCCCATTTGCTGGCAAAACTGACCTTTATGCCTTCATCGCCTTTGTTCCAGCCCAGGATTGGAGCAGGGGGCTCGAGCCATTCCATAATTTTCGGCACAACTCCGTCGAGATCGAGGCCGTAAAGGGCTATACACTTGTGTGCGATAGCTACATCTCGCATAAAGGGCTTGTCGGGTGATTGGGCAAGAATGTAATTTCTATTTAACTGAGATTTATATTTCTCGAAAGACCATCCGATTGTTTTTTCACGGGCGTCTGCCAATTGCTTAAGCCCCAAAGTTTGCGCTCTATCTACCATTGACTCTTCAATAATCGCCCCTTTTAGGACACCGGCCAGTGTTGTGGCCACATTTATAGACTGATCTATTTGGTCTTCATCCGATGACGAAGATTTGTAAACTATATAACCTCTCACAATGCCTTTATTGTGGTATTCATCCAGCAGTTGCCAAAGCCCTGCCTGGCGAACATCATTAATACGAAGGCGTTTTTTTGTGGCTTTATATAACTTTTCGTCCTCAGGTGCTGCGGCTATCCAGACTAACTCGTCATGTGTTGCATTATTTACCGCCTGTGCCGCCAAACCAGAAAGTGACTGAGCAAGCACCTGATCCATATTTCGGTTGGCGTTTTCTATTCTCACGATTTTTTCGGGGGCTGTCTGCTGTGGCCAGAGGGTGTTATTGTTATTATGACTGCTATAACTACAGGCGATTTGGCTAACAGCTAACACAGTTAGCAAAGAGATAGTGATCAGGCGACTAAGCTGTTTCATTTGTGCGCTCCCTGAAAATTAATAACTTCATTTAGTGAAATAAGTGGCTTTAAGAAATTTAAGTTTATATTCGTCAACTATTCTTCATTTGGGCATAAAGGAAGTTTGTAACTTAGTAATTACGCAAAATTACAAAGCCTTCTGTCTATCGATCTGATGATTTCAAGCCATGTGTTTCAGTAGATTTACAGGCAGTCGTTGTTTTATTTGCAACTGTTCCGCAAGATTCTCTTATTACCAGTTCTGCCGTAAGCAACACATCTTTTGCGGGCATGTCGGGGTCTTCAAGTCGCGTTAAAATTGTCCTGAAGGCTTCATGAGCAATATCCTTAACCGGTTGACGAACAGTTGTAAGCGGCACCGGAAGATATGAAGATATCGGCAGGTCATCGAAACCTACTACTTTCATATCCTGCGGGATT
>PWDX01000110.1 GCA_003553245.1 Phycisphaerae bacterium | reverse complement strand
TTTATGGAGAATAGCCCATGATATTAAACTTTGAACGGGGCAGGCACATAGCAAGCTCATCCGACTGGGTCGACTTTGTTATCCGCAACAACGACATTCTCACCTGCATTAACGACAGTCCACTCAAGCTGACCAGGTACGCTGAAGGAAAATACAGAGGAACAATCTTCGCAGCCAAGCTCCATACAGAGCAGCTTACACACCAATACGACGGCAAAAGCGGGCGGTTAAGGAGCCTTGCAGATGTCAGGCTGCCGCTTTCTCTTGGCAGGACATTCAGCGATTCCATGCACGTGTTCTATGCCATTGACGATAATACCACTTCGTTACAGATCAATGTAGAGATGGAAGTAAGCGGGCTTATGTGCATTTACGCTGTACTTCGCAAGAAAGCGATATTCAAATATCTCGACCGTGTCTGCACGGATATCGAGAATACCGCCCGTTTACTGCAGGACGAGGATGAAAAAATAGAAGAGCTGCTAAACCAGGAGCAGCACCAAAGGATAGAGCGGTTTCGTAATCGACTCAACGCCCGAGAAAGCAAAGTCTTTTCATCTGCGAGTCTGGAAGCTTCGCTTAGCATCTCTATGGTAAATCAGACTGTCCTGATAGAGGCCGACGCGGTGATGCCTGACCGGCACTTTCTCTCGGCCCGCAACGAGGTCGTCCAGGACAGTGAAAAATATGATAGAATTACCGATACCGCCGGTGTCCTTGCCTCTATAAACAATCCTGCCTTTGCCATACGCGGCCAGGGCCAGAGCCCTTCCGAACAGATAGAATTTCGCCAGGCAGCTTTTGAGTTCGGTCACAACCTGTATAAAGGCTATTTAGGCGGTAAATTAACAGAATTAATGCCCGTTCTGCTCCATTATGAAAATAACGCGTTTCTGCAATTGGATATCGACCAGCAGATGGAGGGCCTGCCGTGGGAGGCTCTTAACGACGGCAGGGATTTTCTCTCGACCAGGATGTGCTTTTCCAGAGTGCTTGGCTCTAAAAGCAGCAGCGGCCGTGCTAGGCGCTTTAACGGTGAAAAACTCGGCATATTGCTTGTGGGTTCTGATTCACGGGGCGACCTGCCCGGTGTTGCCTGCGAGGTTGCCAATATAGCCCAGCTTCTTTCTCGTGCCGGCTTTGACAAAATAGAAGTCCTTGAAGGCCCCAAAGCTACTCGCCAAAACGTCCTAAAGGCATTAAACTCCGGCCGGTTCAACATACTTCACTTTTCCGGTCACTCGGTTTTTAATACTCACCACCCCTACCAGAGCTACCTTGAGCTTATCCGTTGCGGCCAGCTTTACCTTCACGAGCTTGACAACCTCAAGACCGGCGGCTGCGAACCACTTCAGCTGGTTTTTCTCAACTCCTGCCAGAGCGGTAAAATAGCGCTTGATAAGACTACCGGTCGCAATTTAAGTATGTGCCGCACCATCCGTGAGTCGGGCGTCTGCAACGTTATCGGGATGCTGTGGAACATATCCGACGACGCAGCCGCCCAGTTTGCCTCATATTTTTATAAATTTCTGGCATCGACTGACCAGTTTCACGTCGCTCAGGCAATGCGGCGGACGCGCTGTAAAGTAGCTATGGAGCGAGCCTGGCAGGACGGAAGCTGGCTGGCGCCTGTACTGTATACATAAATCAGTCAAGATACGGATGCCTGGGGCAAAACAGCGTTTTTTCGGTCTTGAAAACCGGATCCGGAATTCTTATCCCGTATCCTGCCAGAAGATATATGATCTGTTTTATCTGCTCATCAAGGGTCTGTTTTAACTTTTCGATGACATTTCCGTATCCCGGCGGGTATTCGTAATTTTGGCGGATTTCTACGAATATCTGCCCCTGCGGATCGATTGTGACCTGATCAACTGATTCGTTTTTTATATACTCCCACGCAAGATCAGTATAATAAGATTTTCCTTTCAATAGCGACTTATCCGGAAGTCTTTCAGGTCGGCAATCCAGAATCCCGGCAAGTTTGATTATCCCGGCAATAGCTGCTGTAAAAACCGAGACGGCTGACCCTTCGTAAAAGCAGTTCTGCTGCTGAGGCATCTGCGATATGTAATGTACCGGCCTCTGACAGGCCCGGCAGATATCGGCAACTAAAGACGCCTGTTCACGGCCGGCAAAACCCATCTTAGGCCACATAGGCTCGATATTGAGCTTGTGGTCACCCAAGAGCAGACAGCGCGTAATATCCGCGTGATAATTATAAATCTCGGGTATCCTCTTATTTTCGATACCGCCTGCCAGAATCAACCCTGTATGCTGACAATAAATACCGGCAAACGTGATAAAGGACTCCAGCGGTTCATTTAGTACATCCCGGCAGTGCTTTAACAGCTGCCCTGCGTAGTAGAATTGCCGGCTGCAGTGGCTTATGCCCAATGACGGCAGAAGCCGGAACCTGCCCTGTGTGTTTATTCTCTCCAGTATATCCTGGCAAAAGTGCCTTAAAGTGAAGGCCCGCTGCTGCAGTGACCGGTCGAGTTGCCGCATCAGCCATAATTCAGATTCGGCTGTTAACTGTATATGTCTAATTTTAATACTGCCGCCGGCAAGCTGCCTTGCCTTATGTTCAAGCTTATCGGCAAACACCGCTATATCTTCGACTTCGGCGTCGTTGTCGTTATATTCGTCGTGTTCACAGACACCGCGTCTGTGGACGGCAAGGCCCGCGAATCTGGCATAGACAGCTGCAAATATCTGTTCTGTGGCCTCGTCGAGCTTCGTCAGTGAGCATCCGGCTTTAACACTTTCGGTAACTGAGAGCACCCTCTCGGACAATGAGCCAAGGTCGGTTGAACCTAACTTTCCTTTTAGGCTGTCCAGCAAACCCGCGAGCTTCTTTAGCTTTGCCAGCACTGCCGAAGGTTCTGCAGCTTCCTGCCGGGCGGTCACCTCACAATAAAAGGCAAGATCACGGCAGCATTGCGGACATTTATCTAAATGCTCCAGCGCCGCCTGCCTTTTATCGTCCGAGATAGAACCCCTGCACAGCTTCTGTATATCTTCGCTGCTTAGGCATTGCGAGATATCCTCGCCGATATCATCGGCCTTTTTCTGCAATGCCCTGGCTATAAGTTCGTCAAGATCGATATCTTTATTTTCCATTTTTCGTTCAGCTTTCGTTATCCTGTATGTACTTTCTAAGGCATCGCTCAAGATGACCGCGCGCCTTTTTATATTCCTGACGCGCTGTGCTTTCGCTGTAACCGATTATTTCAGCAATCTGGCCGAAGGTCAGCTTACAATCTTGCAGGTGTTTAAGCTTTAAGGCAACCCTGGTCCTAAGGTCAAAGCTGTCAATATGCTTTTCTATCAGCTGTGTCGGGCTTTGGTTTTGTCTGCGAAAATCCTCATCTTTGAGTATATTATCTAATAAAGTTTCTCTGCGGCATTTTTGGGGCTCTGCAAGCTGTTTTTCTTTTTCTCTTTCGATTTTCCTTTGATAAGCCTGTGATCTTCTTATCCTGTCTCGTACCAGATTTACTACAGCTGTAAAGACATATGCCTGCCTGATATCAGCAGTACCTCTTTGGCGAGCATTGTCCATGCGCATGGAAACCGTCTGGATTATATCGTCACAATAATTTCCTTGTCCGCTTTTGAATATATATGACCTGGCCTCGCAGGTAGGAAGTATCTCTTCAAGCCAGGGCGCAAAGCAGGCGTAGTCAACATCCCCTACGCTAAGATTTGTGCTGCTTTTTTCAGTCATAACCGCCGGTAAAGCTGTATCTGAAATTCCACTATATTATTATAGCGAATGTAACGCATGAGCGCAAAATCAAAATTTCCCGAAAAAATCCTGTTTTATTTACCTCTGCTCAACCGGCTTGCCTTAAGTGTCTGTTAATAATGAAGATACAGAACAGGCTTTAGCCGCGTCCGGTCTGTTTTTAAGTCTCCTTCTGCCCATATACGGGCGCCGTTTTTGCGCTTCAGGGCCCAGCTGCGTTCATAAGGGCAAAAACAGGAGCGAAAAATGGACAGAAAAGACAACGCAATTAAGTTACTGAAAGCACTGGAAGAAACAGCAGCCGGCCTTACCGGGACAATCCGGCAGTTAAGAAGTGAACTTATTGAACTTAACTTTCTGCGGGGCTCTGAAAAACATTCAGTGCATAACGACACTGTCAGTTACATCGCCGTTAAAAACGGCAGCAGGTCTGTGGTCAAAACTTACGATGAAAAAGATTTTGACTTGATTGTCAACTGTATCTCCGGAACTGTCAGATTAAAAAACACCGCCGGAAAACTTATCGAATGTGATTTGTACCATATCGGCAGTGCCAGGTTACGGCTGCTGACATTCATGATGGAGCATCCTGACTATGTAATAACCACCGACCTTGCCGCCAGGATATATCCTGACTCAAACGATACCTTGGAAAAAGGCGCGCTTAGAAAAACCATCAGCATACTACGCAAAATGCTCGGTGACTGCCACAACCGGCGCAGATACATAACAACTGTGCCCTATCTGCTTTCTTACGGCTCAAACCAGAGAGGGTACAAACTCAATAAAAAAAGAAATTACCTGCTGATAAAAAAAATTTAGTCAGAACAGTTAAATCATATTTGAGGACACCTTCTGTCACAGGCCGGTGTTAATGTAATGAATACCGAATTTAGAAATTCACTACTACTATAAAAAATGAATATGGAAAACATTAAAAACATAATCGTCGCGAGCCTCTGTTTGTGGCTTCAATTTGTAAATGAGTTTAAAAGGATACATAAGGTAATCTTTTATTGCGAGGTAAAGAATATGATAACGGTAATTTTTCAGGCTATTGAATCAGCGATCCGAGCAGTGTCGTATCTGTTAATCCTTATCATAGGTCTGTCAGCTGCGGCGCTGGGAGCATACGCAAGTATCTTCTTTGCGATACGAATAGGACAGTTCTTACACGCCATCTTTTTCAGGAGCCCATGGATATGAAAAGTTTTTTAAGCAAAATAGCAGACGCATTCTTTAGAAGATCCTGTCGAAACGCCGCAACATCTAACACCGGGACGAACCCGGCGGCAGGTCCGAACTTAACGGCGGCCCCGGCAGGCCCTGACTCTTCGACCGAGCCGATAGTTGTCGACTCTTATAACGAGAAAGCCTCGATAGCGGGACTGGATATAGAATACGGCAGATCTGATTATACGGTACTTACGCCGCAAAAACAGCTTCATCGTACAAAAGAAACTGTTTCTCTGATCTTAGGCTGCGGACATATAGTAGATAACCAAACACATAAAATAGATAGCCAAACAGACAAACAAGACGCCGACACCGGCGGCAAAGAGCCTCCGCCGGTGGTGCTTGCCGGCGCCGGTCAGCAGCGTCCGCCTGTCCGGAAGGACTCAAACAAGCCCTGCCGGATCGAAGGGATCTGTTATGACTGCCGGGCCGAGAAACTGTCTCTTTACA
>PWDX01000091.1 GCA_003553245.1 Phycisphaerae bacterium | reverse complement strand
TGGTTTGGAAATCCTATTGTTGAAACGGAAAATATTGACCGGCTGGCATTTGAAGGGCAAACGCTGACACAGCACTATAGCGCGGGACCGGTCTGTATGCCAAGCAGGGTCGGGTTTTTATACGGGATGTATCCATACCGAACCGGCGGACGAATGTCGAAAGACGGCAGAGCACCGTCGTTGAGTTTTACCTGCTTTCCCAGTCTGCTAAGAGAAGCTGGTTATTCTACATGTGTTGCCGGCAAATGGCACGTAGGAAACTTTCCAGAAGGCGTAAAAAAAATCGGTTTTGACGAATATTATATATGTGCACCCGGCGGATGGTGTGACTTCTGGGATTATACAACCCGCACCCATGATGGAGAGTATCCCTCTGAAGGCAAATACAGCACCGATATGATAACCGATGAATCTATTGGCTTCATTGAGCGCAACAAAGAAAAGCCGTTTTTCCTTTTTGCAGCATACACCGCACCTCACTTCCCGCTGCAGGCTCCTGATGAAGATATCGAGCCGTTCAAGAACAAAGGGTTGCCTGAAGGAACTGAAATTGTTTACGGTATGATCAGGCGAATGGATGCCGGTATCGGCAAAATTGTGGAAAAGCTAAAATCAGAGGGAATCTACGATAATACAATGATTGTATTTACCAGTGATAATGGCCCCAGATTTGGTCCCTGGCAGGGATTAGACCAAAAACGGTTTAACTGGAATTTAGCCGGCGAAAAGGGCTTGATTCTTGACGGTGGTGTAAAGGTGCCTACTATCATACGCTGGCCAATGGATATGAAGTTTAATAACCTCACTTACCCTTATCTCATGCACGGTGTCGACTGGTATCCTACCTTATGCAATATTGCGCGTGCTGATATGCCTGACGACCTTGATATTGACGGCATCGATTTTACTGAATATTTACTGGGCAGATCGATGCCGCCTTCTGAACTCAAACGGTTCTGGACTTATAATAAAGTGCGCCCGACTTATAAGAGCAACAGCGCAATGAGGCAGGGTGCTTGGAAGCTCCACCGGCCTTCCATTCGCGAGTTTGACAGATGGGACCAACCCGCAGATATTCCATTGCCAGATACCATACCAGACTACCAGCTATTTAATATATATTCCGATCCATTTGAAGCTAATGATCTATCTGCACATTATCCAGAGAAGAAGGCTAAGATGATCGAAGATTTTGAAGCATGGTATAAAAGAGTTATGAATGAACACGATGAAATAAATTCACAAAGATAAACCTCTCTACAAATAACAGTGCGATAATACCAGACTTATCTGCAAATGTGAGATTGGAATGAGCTAATTTTTACTCTTTTAAGCATATCCCATTTCATCGAGAGCCTTTTGCAGCTTTACTCGTGCGGCCTGGGCATCGGGGCTTTCAGTGCCCGGCTGAATCGGATTTTCCTCTTTGGGGTCGTCCGGTATATAGTATAGCTGGCCACTGTCGTATAGCTTATAGTAGTGATCTTTTGCGCAAATCTTTCTGCTCCATTGGCCGCTGTCCTGCATAGGGTCATACCAGCAGAATGTCCATTCCCTTGGCGTGTATTTTTCCCCTCTCAGCAGAGGCGCAAAGCTCTTGCCGTCGATCGATTTATTTTCCGGCAGCTTTGCACCGGAAACATCAGCTAATGTCGGCAGAATATCTGAGATATCTACGATATGGTCGGTTACGAATCCGCTCGGCGCGGTTCCTTTCCAATTCGCGATAAATGGCACTCGATACCCCGCGTCGATAGTATAGCCCTTTGCCCCTTCGATAACCGTTCCATCCTGCATCTGCGATGTTATTGCGGTAGGTGTGCCGTTATCGGTGGTAAAGATAATCAGTGTGTTTTCTCTTATTCCCAGTTCATCGAGCTTATCGACAAGTCTGCCGACGCATTTGTCCAGATAATTAACCATATCAGCATAATACTCAAGGCCTACTCTGTCTGTTGTCCACGGCATAGTTTCACCGGTATCGTCCCATGTGTCGCTGTCGGGCGTTGGCTGAAACGGTCCATGCGGAAGGCACATTGGAAAATACGCGAATATAGGCTCATCTTGATGTTTCTCAAAGAAATCCATAATAAATTCTGTGTAAATATCCGGACCATATTTGACCGGGTTGGTCGCTAATTCTTCAATAAGTTCTCCATTTTTCCTGTATTGAGGATAGGCGTATCGAGAACCGCGATCTTCTAAGGCCCACAAACAATATTCGTCGAATCCGGCCCTGTCGGCGTAAACGCCGTCCCCTCCGCCCCATAGCTGCCATTTACCGGCAACGCAGGTCTTATAGCCATGCCTTTTAAGCATATGGGCGAATGTTTCTTCTTTGGCTCGCAAAGCACCAAAGCTTATATAATTTCTGAAATTATATTTACCTGTCATTATCTGTACGCGCGAAGGTGTGCATAAAGGTTGGGTATAACCGTGGTTGAATTGAATTCCGGTAGCCGCCAGTTCGTCAAGACGCGGGGTCTGATACTGTCTATGCGGGGATATGTCTATTTGCTTGTCTGCGCCATAACACCGCACCGTTTCTGATCCCTGGTCGTCTGTCATAATCACCAGGATATTGGGTTTTCTCGAGGGCAATCTGACATTCAGAAAATCGTTAGATAAAAGAACTCCACCGATCAGCGTTTTCGAGCAATTGCTTAAAAATTCTCTTCTGTTCATTTTCATCGTTCCTCAATTTAAGGCCAAAGTTCCTTCTGCATCCAGAAATCCGCGAGTATAGAGAAATCTTTCAGGTTTACAATATCCTCTCCACTTAAATCCGATTTCGATAATACCGGATACAATGGCTGATAAAACTGACTCAGGTCGCCGCTGAACAGATACAGGATTTCCGAATGGTTTAAGGCATAACTGTAGATGTGCAGGTGATCAACTTTACCAACAAACGGTTCTAAATTATCATCATCGGCAACCCCTAATCGCAATGTTTGCGCCGGTGTTTGGATTGGCAACCCTGCTTCCCTGTTTCTTACAATAAGCCGGCCATTTTTATATATATCCATTTCCGTACCGTCTTTAACAAAAGCAAAGTGATGCCATTGGTTTTGCAGTTCATCTGCATCTTCTGCTTGCCATCTTGCGATATCCCGGTAGTGGTCGTCAGAATGGCCGATATTTTCTGTTCGAAACTCTACTGAATCTGCATTCAAACCAAACTCCCCGGAGTTTACCCATATCGATATCGTAAAGGTCTCATCTACATCGGCCAATACTGTATCCGGTATGGAAACTCCAAAGCTGCCGTCCAGATAAAGGCAATATCCGCTACCATTGGCGCCTTCGCTGATCCAGTTTTCTGAGCCTTGCTCGTCTATGGTCGCATCGTTTCCGTTTACGGAAAGATCCGTTAAAATATCTCCCGAACCTTCGTTGAAGTCATAATAAGCCCTAAGAAAGTCATCGTCTGGCTCGGCTGCATTGATCGTATAGCTTTGCATCAGCCAGTCAAAAGCAAACTTCTGCAGTTCATAAAAATCGACTCTGCAGTCTATTCTTTGTGAAACCCGTGTATAGGACGGCATGCATCTGTAAGTATGCAGCTTGATATTATCAAAATATACTTCTCCGCTGCCTCCTGAAGCCGGCGATTCCAGCCCGATTGTTAACTCAATTATGTTTTCAAGGTCAACGCTGAACTGTCCGAGGTCGAAATCCAGTGCTGACCACAGCGGCTGACTGAGCTTGTCAGGGCCTTCGATTATGACATAATCCGAGTTGTCGCCGTCAGATAAACCGACATAAACCAAATCAACATCCGGATCACCTCTGTAAGCCATAGATAACGACCTTATGCCGTAGTCAGCCCAGTTTTGCGGCTGAGAATAAGTTCTGATAACCTCGGAATAGTGCGGTGAGGCCGTATTGTCAAACTCCAGTTTCATACATTCTTCCTTTTGGTGGAAAGTATATAAATGATTTCCACTGCCCGGTTCCTGCAATTCAACGGAGGTGTTTGCCTGCGGTTGCCAGACGCCTGCCAGGTCACCCGAGGAATCGTAGGTTGTAAATCCGTCGATTAAGACAAAATCATTCACACTGAACCCCCAGACATCGCCATTCCAGAGTTCAGAGTCGCTGTCAGCCTGATCCACCCGCCAGTAGAACCTGTCGCCCATTTCAATCGGATATGGAAAATCATAAGTAAGCTGCTCGGCGTCGAGTGTGTCAACATATTCATCGGAATGCTCGTCGGCTGCAGCTACTGCCTGGGCAGATGTGCCTATGTAGAGTACATGCTCTTGCACTGTGTCTCCCGGGCTCCACGATAAGGTTAGTGGAAGGCCCGCTTTTACATCGAGAACTGCTCCATATGCAGGGTAGGGGTTGTGTGCTATCAGGAGGTGTTCTTCGTATTGGATAGTGGTTGCATTTCCGTCATATTCGGCTGTCCCGTAGCCCCTGCCGTCATAAATGGTTATTCTTCCGTCGCTTAACATTTGTTCTATATCGTCAACATGATTACCGCTGAGAATCAGTTCACCTCCGGCGATATCCATTCGGTGGCCTTCTTTTATTGTTAATGAATCTGTTTCCAGCGTTCCGCCATTTAATTGAAGCAGTCCCGAACCGGAACCTGCCGGTATATCTACATTGTCAGTTTTTATGGTTCCCGCGTTCATTTCCAGATATCCGTTGCCGTCCTGGCCTACAAAAAGCTGATTGATTACGATTTCTCCATCGTCATCGTCAAGAATTACCTGGCCGACGCCGTTTTGGTTGGTACCGATTCGCAATCCTCCGTTGATGGCTTGCACATATCCGCCTGATATATGAAATATGCCTTCGCTGTTAAATCCCACATGGAATCTGTTTTCGACAATGATTTCGCCGTCCGTCATTTCGATGAGGCCTTTTGTACCATTGTCAAAACCGACTCTTATTGCCGTAGCGTTTATGTTTCCGCCCTGCAAGAACAGTTTGGCCTGCTGGTCTGATGAGCCTTCGCCGGGCCCGTTGAATCGCAGGACATTTGCTGTCATTCCTGTAAGTATGTAAGGTCCGGAACCGCCGCTTATGTATGGAATCGCCGCGTTAGTTTCCAAATCGGGAACAGCGTCGGACCAATTCGCCGCATTGTCCCAGTTACTATTTGCCGTTGAGCCGTCTGTCCATGTGGTTTGGGCTAATACAGAGCCGCAAAGCAAAAGTATTAATGCCATCAGTAAAAGGCAGGAAGCGGGCTTTTTCATAACAAAGAACTCCGAATTATAATTTTTGCTAAAAATAAAATGCCTACAGGATTAATGGAAACCTATACTCCATCTTACATGCAAACTGCAAAAGTTGGCAGAGCTATCCAGAATTAAACGCAATTAATACACTCTAATTGCTCATTAATCCGGAAAATTTCTCATCCAGTCCGGCCATCTTATAGGCCTTCGTCCTTCGAAGTCGGGGTTATAGGGATTTCGCAAGTTGAATTGT
>PWDX01000213.1 GCA_003553245.1 Phycisphaerae bacterium | reverse complement strand
GTCGCTGAATAATCGCCGCACCAATTGGTTCGTTGCGAGAAAAGACCCTGCCTGCACCCTGAGGATTGTGGCAGTTTATACACCCATCCTTAGCCCGAAATACACGCACATAATGGGTTTCAATACCTTCGGCGGCTCTAATCACATTTATATTGTCTTCTCTCTCCTGTTCCAGCAATTGCTCGACCATTGACTTGTGCAACATGTCCAGCTGTTCGATACTTTCGTCAGGGGCGCCATTGAATCTTATCCAAACTATCTCAGGACTATCCGGCTTTAAAACCGTTCCGGTATCTGTAAGCGGCTCTAGTCCCGTCATATGCCTGTCAACCTGGAAGTGCTGGCGAAAAAGTGTTTCAGCTTTTGCCCTGCTTGCGTCAAGTGAGGCTTTTCTGGTAAGCTGACCCATCCAGATATAAGGAAGCAGAAGCGCAATCGCCAGAATAAAAACAACCGCCGCTCCGAATGCGATACGACACTTCTCCGCAAGAGAAAGCACGCTGAAACCAAGCCGCTCAAGAAGTTTCTTCCAGATATTTATCGGGTCAATACGCATATCGCAGCCCTGTCGCCACGGATATTGCTATAATATTTCTTCTTTAGTGCGTTCAAGTTGATGAAGATGCTTTTGCATGCGAAGATTCAATTCATCGAGTTGTTTGGCATCTACCTCGCTCGGAGCATCGCTTAGCAGGCACTGGCCACGCTGTGTCTTCGGAAAAGCGATTACATCACGGATATTATCCGTCCGAGTAAGCAGCATAATTATTCTGTCAAGCCCGAACGCCAGGCCGCCGTGAGGCGGGGCTCCGTATTCCAAGGCTTTCAGGAAAAACCCGAACTGCTTCTCTGCCTGCTCTTTTGTTATGTTGAGGATATTGAAGATTCTTGACTGTAACTCAGGCTTATGAATACGAATGCTGCCTCCGCCTATTTCATAGCCGTTAACCACCAGATCATACGCCTGCGAGCGAATATTGCCAGGATCGCTGTCCAGCTTTTCTATATCCTCCGGCACCGGAGCGGTAAAAGGATGGTGCAGAGAGTCATAGCGTTTTTCATCCTCATTATATTCAAACAGCGGAAAATCCACCACCCAGACAAATTCAAAACTATCCGGGTCATACAATTGCAGCTCTCTGCCAAGCCGACACCTAAGCGGCGCAAGAGCCTTGTTGGCCGCCGTGAGCTTATCGGCCACGAAAAGCAGCAAATCGCTGTCTTTTGCGTCAAATCGGCGAATTATTTCCTCCTGTTGCTTATCAGAGAAAAACTTTGCGATATTGCTTGTCAGTTTTGCCTTGCCGTCTTGATCTTTGACCTTGAACCACGCCAGCCCTTTCGCTCCGTAATCATTCACAAAGTTCGTCAGAGTCTTTTCGATATCGCTTCTGCTGTATTTGGCTCCGCCGGGCGCACAAAGCCCTTTGACAACACCCCCGTTTGCAACGACCGAAGTAAAAACCTTAAATGTCGATTCTTTGGCGAGATCAGATATATCGACAAGCTTCATCCCAAACCGTAAGTCGGGCCTATCCGTACCGTATTCATCCATAGCCTGATGATACGACATTCTTCGCATCGGGAGGGTTACATTAATGTTATGAATCTTTTGCCAGATACTCGCTATCAGATTTTCATGAACGCCTATAACATCATTACTGTCAACAAAGCTAAGCTCAACATCGATCTGTGTAAATTCCGCCTGTCGATCAGCGCGTGGGTCCTCATCGCGAAAACAGCGCACTATCTGAAAATATCGGTCAACCGAGCCGACCATCAGAATCTGCTTAAATAACTGCGGCGATTGCGGCAGTGCGTAAAAGCAGTTTGGACTAAGCCTGCTGGGAACAAGAAAGTCACGCGCACCCTCCGGCGTACTTTTAGCAAGCATAGGAGTTTCAATCTCCCAGAAACCCAGCAGATCAAAATAATCGCGCGTAATTTTGGTAACCCGATGCCGAACACGAAGTTTCTCCAGAACTTCTGGTCGGCGCATATCAACATACCGATATTTAAGCCTGAGTTCTTCGCCGGTCTTATCTGCCGAGTCAATCTCAAATGGAGGGGTCTGCGCGGTATTAAGTATTTCCACTTCTTCTGCCGCGACTTCTATATCACCTGTTGCCAGCTTAGGGTTTGCCATCCCATCAGAGCGAGGCCGAACTGTACCCGATACGGCGATAACCCATTCACAGCGCGCAGTTCGGGCAAGTTTATGTGCCTCTGGGTGATTTTCAGGGTCAAATACTACCTGAGTAATCCCGTTTCGGTCGCGAAGGTCAATAAATACCAGGTTGCCATGATCTCGATACGAATGAACCCATCCGGCAAGGTGAACATTTTTACCGGCATCATCCAGCCTAAGTTTATCACAAGTGTGTGTTCGTTTGAGCATTTTGCCCTCTTTAGTAATTGTCGTCCTTGGTTATAAAACAGCCGTTAAGCATAGTCGAATACCGCTTTCGGGTCAACAACGCTTTTGGATATTGCGCATCACATTGCCGTGCTTTGATATATAGTTGTCGACTGGCAGCAGGCAATAAGCCGATATGCTGCTTTACGGTTATCAAGCTTGCGCTTTTGCCGCGGCCTTTGCTTTTTTCTCTTTCGCAGGGTGTCTCGGCTCAGGAGCGCCTTTACCCCGATAAACGATAACACCGGTAGGGCATTTAGCGTATGCCTTTTCGTTACCCTCATTTGCCTGGTATTTGGCATAATCCATTTCCGCCAGATTTTCAGCTATAGTAAACTTATCCGACATTTTCGCGCATATACCACAAGCGATACAGCCGACCTGACATATAGAGCGATTAGTCTTGCCGTTCTCCTTACTGCTACAGGCCACAACCATAATCGCATCTTCATTAAAGGGAACCATATCAATAATATACCGTGGACATGCTCTTGCACATGCGCCACAACCAGTGCATTTTTCATAATTAACCGTTGCCAGACCATCAATAATCTCTATCGCGCTGAACTTACACGAACTTACACAGTCCCCGAACCCCAGACAGCCGAAACTACAGGCCTGCACCGGCGGCAGGGCATTGGCGGCTGTACATGTCGCAATACCCTGATACTCGCCATAGAATTTTTTGTCTTCTTTATGCGCTCGACAGTGAACCAGAGGGCGTTTCGGGGCTCCACCGCCGCTTACCTCAAGGTTTAGTATTTCAGCAATTAGATTAGAGCATTCCTTGCCCCCAGGTGCGCATTTGCCTATAAGCTGAGGGTCTTTTGCGACTGCTTTAGCGTATTGAGCGCAACCTGGAAAGCCGCACGCCCCGCAATCCAGGCCCGGCAGCGCTTCGGTTATCTTTTCTATGTTAGGATCGACCTTTACCTTGAGCTTCTCGCTGGCTACCAGCAATACTATCGCAAAAACCAGTCCTATAGCCAGCATCGTAAGACCTGCCGGCCAGGCCGATTGCCAAAATTCAACAACTGATAAAATCATTTAGTTACCTCAAATAATCTTCAATGCCCAAGGCTTTAATGCCTCTGGTGCCGAGTATTTCACTAGGCACCCATTCCGGCAAAACCTATAAACGCCATTGCCATAATCCCAGCGATTATGAGCGTAATAGGCGCTCCTTTAAGGCACTCCGGAACATCCGCCATATCCAGCCGTTCACGAATTCCAGCCATCATACATATAGCGAGCGTAAAGCCCATTCCGCCGCCAAAGCTGCGGACAGCCGCCTCGGCCAGACTATCCACGCCCCAGAGAAAAATAAAAAGACACAAACCCAGAATCGCACAATTGGTCGTTATAAGCGGCAGAAATATACCGAAGCTCTCGTACAACGACGGAAAGAACTTTCTTACATACATCTCAACCAACTGAACCGCACCGGCTATAACCAAGATAAAAATTATATATCGTAAAACATCCAGTCCGTAAGGCTGCAAAACGAAATTATCAATCGCCCAGGTCAGAGTCCCGCTAAGCACCATAACAAAGGTAACAGCCAGTCCCATACCAAATGCCATATCCAGCCTACCTGAAACTCCCAGAAAAGGACAAATTCCGAGAAACTTCGTCAGCACAAGATTATCAATTAGCATCACCGATAAAAAAGCCAGTAATAGACCACTGATTGTATCCATATCATATCCTCTTTACTTAGCAAGTTTCCTGTTAATCAGGTTGAACCCCGCCAACATCAGCCCCAGCGTCACAAAAGCTCCCACCGGCATTCTCATCGCCGCCCACGGTTCGAACCATCCGCCGTGTTCTGCCAGCGGCAATATCTGCACTCCCGCTACTGCGCCTTCGGCGAAAAGCTCCCTGATGCCGCCGAGTATTACCAACACAACCGTAAAACCGACCCCTACACCCAGCGCATCCACAATCGCAACCGATAGAGTATTTTTACTCGCGCACGCCTCCGCCCGGCACATTACAATACAGTTAACAATAATAAGCGGAATATAAGGCCCGAGCGTCTCGCTCATATCGGGCTGAAAAGCCTTCAGGAATAAATCCACAATCGTAACGAATGTCGCGATAGTAATAGCGAACATCAGTATCCTAATATGCGGCTTGACCAGATTTCGCATCAGGCTCACCACAATATTGCTGCAAAAGAGAACAAAAATCACGCTGTAACCCATCGTAAGCGACGGGAAAAATGCCACCGTAACCGCCAGTACCGGGCACATACCCAGCAACAGACGCAACACCGGGTTTTCACCCCAGAGACCAGAGGAAAATTGATTTCGATAAAGTGCCAATCCTTTAGTATTATCCGCCATCGCCAATAAACTCCCCATTGTCGAACTTAACTCGAACCTGCTCCATCGCTGCGTTCATAATGTCAACCACCGCCTGACTGCTTATAGTTGCGCCGGTGATTGTAACTATTTCCCTATCTCTAACCTGCGGGTCGCCGCTGCGAACAAGCTCCAGTTCCTCGGCAGGGGCGTCCTCAAATTGATCCTGAAAATAATTATCGTATATCTGATCTCCAAAGCCCGGCGTCTCATTACTGCTTAATACCGAGAAACCTATAAGCTCTTGAAAATCAGGCCCAACACCGACAATAATTGAAATAATATCCGCAAATCCTGCTCCCTGAGCGTTAAACAGCCAGCCAAGAGTATCGTCCTGCTCATCAAAAGCCCTGTAAAGTGTACTGGAATACTGACCTCTTCCCGGCTCCTTCAGTTTTATCTCGGTAACTAACTCAAAATCCACTGCCTCAGGAACAAGGCCGGACATCAGACGGTTAATCTTCTCGATTCGATTCTGCTCAATTCTTGGTTCAAGAGCCGCGTTAGTTACAGCGAGCAGAACTCCAAATGTAAGAGCCCCAACTATTACCAGCCAGCTCTGCTGCCAGAAAAATTTTAACTTATTTAGCATCTGGTGCACCTCCAAGCGGAACCCATTTAAACACTCCGTCCAGCAGGGGGGTCATCGCGTTCATAAACAGTACGGCCAGCATAATCCCCTCGGGATAAACACCAAGAATACGAATCACCATAGTAAGAGCGCCGACACCTGCCCCGAACACCCACATACCTCTCGGCGTCAGCGGAGCCG
>PWDX01000241.1 GCA_003553245.1 Phycisphaerae bacterium | reverse complement strand
CTCTTTTGGGCAGTTTTACCAGCTTATAATGCCCGCGTTGAGCGCAATTTACCAGGCTCTCCAGCGAAGGCGTCGCACTGCCAAGCACACAGTGCGCCCCGGCTATCTGAGCGCGCTTTATAGCAACATCCCTGCCGTGATATCGAGGCACGGTGTCCTGTTTATAGCTCGGTTCGTGTTCCTCATCGACAACTACAAGTCCAAGCCGAGGCACCGGCGCGAATATCGCCGATCGTGCCCCAATGACCACCTCAGCCTGGCCGGAGCGTATCATCTGCCATTGAGCATTTCGCTGTGCTGCGGTCAGGCCCGAGTGCAATACCGCTACTTTCGAAAAACGCTTTTGAAACCGCTGCACCGTCTGTGCCGTCAACGCTATTTCAGGAAGCAGGACAATCGCGTTTTTGCCTGAAGCGATAACCTGCTCGATAACCCGCATATATACTTCGGTTTTGCCGCTGTCGGTAATGCCCCAAAGCAGAGTAACCCCAAAAAGCTCTGTTTCAACATCTGAACAGATTTGCTTAACTGCCGCTGCCTGATCATTGTTCAACGAAACCTCCCGGCTGCTGTCAATCCGCAATCCCTCCGGTATCACAGGCAGTTTTCTAAACTCCGTTTTTCTGCATAGCTTTACAAGCCCTTTTTCCCCCAGCCGCTTAACCGGGCCGTCCGTGGAACAGTCGGCCTCTCGAAGTACATCATCTAATTGTCCGGCACTGTAGGTATCGAACGCCTCAAGCTCTTGCAGAATCTCAATTATCGTTTGTTGTTTCCTACTTTTGATTTGCTTTTTTTGGGCGTTCTGACTTAGAAGATACATATATCTTACCTGTCGCCGACCTGCTGCTCTTTTCACACCAGCCGGAACCATAGCCCCCAGAACCTGCCCTAGCGGACACACATAATATCCGCTTATCCATCGGGCAAGTTCCATCAGTTCGGCATCGACCAGCGGGCTGTCATCCAGTACCTTCGTTATATATTTCAAACGATTTCTGTCTGCGAAACTTTCATGGGCTGACAATCCGGCCGCAACGCAAAAGCCTACTTGATTTTTATTACCTCGGCCAAATGGAGCCTCCACTCGCGCACCTGCCTCCACGGGCCATAAATCATCTGCTACTCCATAGTCAAATTCGCTGTCAACACCACTTTCGAATGCCACGCGAATTATATGTGCAGGTTCGCTATGGTCATTGAATTGCTGTTGTGCAAATAAGTTTGCTGTTAGCTGTTCTTTGCTCACTCGCTCTGCTCACGCTGTAATTGATATTGAGCATCTTTCTGGTCTTGTTCTATGCTGCACCGTCTTTGCTCGTTGACAGCTCTGCCGTGTGCGGCATCGCCGTCCTTTCCAGCGCGGCGCTGATCAAGTTCGGCAAGGGCGCCGCTTCTGCCGTAAATCACCATGGTGTCGCCTGGCCAGATGCTTGTTTGTCCCTTTGGTCCACCCAGATATGTTCCGTCCTTACGAATTACGCCTAATACAACCAGGCCTTCATCATTCAGATAGCAGTCTCTTAGCTTCTTACCGGCAACCCAGTCACCGTCCTGCACCTGTATTTCCATAACGGTATATTCTCCGGACAGTCGAAGCAGGCTGGCATAGTCACGAACATCGAGATTTGTCCATCGCTTCAATGCCAATTCAATTACACGCCGCATTGCCCGGTCAACCGCGTTACTCAGTGAAATCACCCACAACGCACCAATGCCTATTACAATCCAAAGCAGTTGCCACAGCATCGCTGCATCATCCATTTCCTGGCCCATAAAAGAGAAAATCAGGGAAACAATTATCGAAATTAGTCCCGCGCTGCGAATTATCATAAGCAGCATCACAACACGCCGACGAACCGGATGTCCCATTACCTGTTCAGACTCCGAAGTCGTATAACCGGTTCCCGTAAAGACACTGCGCGATTGAAAGCGAGCTGCCTCTTCGCTCATTCCCGTAAGGGTTAGAGCAACACTTGCCACTCTCGTAATAATCAGTGACAAAAATAAAACCGTCAAGAGTGCTACTATTCCAATTACAGGTGCCACAAATAATCCTCAGATTGAATTAGGATTCGCATGGTTTCTGAAGTTCGCCGAACAGCGTCAAGGGTTTTGCTTTTGTAATGCGGACATCGGCGAATTGTCCCTCTAATTGCTTAGGGCCGTTAAAAACTACAATCCAGTCGCCTGCGGTCCGTCCAAGCAGCTGGGGCATCTGCCGACCGTTGGAGTTATTCAAATGCGGTTTCTTGCTTAAGCCCTCGACAAGCACTCTGATCTTTTTGCCCACAAAGCCTTTCGCAAGCTCACCGCTTATCTTTTCCTGTACTGCCAGCAGGCGGTTATTGCGCTGCTTTTTTATGTTTTCAGGCACATCATCCATAAGCCTTTTTTCCCCTTTAGTGCCGGGTCGCGGCGAATACTTGAAAACAAAACAATTACGATATCGCGCCCTCTCTATAAGGCTTATCGTGTCTTGGAAATCTTTCTCTGTTTCGCCCGGAAAGCCGACAATAAAGTCACCCGCTATGTTAATGCCGGGAACAGTTTCTTTGGCTTTGGCTATCATATCCAGATACTGACCTCGGGTGTATTTTCGGTTCATCGCTTTGAGTATTCTGTCCGAACCGCTCTGGGCAGGAATGTGTAGATATTCGCAGACTTTTGGTAAATCCCGCATTGCCGCCAGAAGGTCGCCATAGCCCCGTTCAAGGGGATAATTTGTGACAAATTTTATCCATTCGATGCCATCGATCTGGGAAACTTTATCCAGCAAATCAGCAAGTGAATAACTCCTGCCGCCGTCGTTATAATTATAAGAGTTCACGGTTTGGCCAAGCAGCGTTACCTGTTTGACGCCTTCATCAGCAAGCCTGCGAATCTGCTCGAGTATCGCATTGACGGGGCGGGAAACCTCAGGCCCGCGAACATACGGCACTATACAATAACTGCAAAAATTATCACAGCCCCGCATCGCCCGCACAAATGCCTGGCCGGGAATATTTTTATCCTCATGGTCGAAAACCGTCTCAAAATCTTCCAGTTCGGCGCTTTGAGCAGTTTCGACCTGTCCTCGAGGGTTATCACTTACAGCTATTCTCTTGGCTCGCTGCTCCATCGCTTCTGTCAGCATTTTTGGCAATTGCGGAATCTGTCCCGGTCCGCACACAATATCAACCGCTTCATATTCCAGCAATTCATCCCCAAGACGCTGCGCCATACAGCCCATTACCGCCACAATCAGTTCAGGTTTGGTCTGCTTTTCGTGCTGTAACTGCCCCAGATGTGAAAATACTTTCTTTTCGGCGTGTTCGCGAACCGAGCAGGTGTTGAACAACACCACATCATATCCCTGCCCGTTTTCGCTCAGTTCAAAACCTGCCTGCTTCAAAGCCGCCGTAACCAGCGAAGTGTCCAGCTTGTTCATCTGGCAGCCGAAACTGCGTATTTGTACCGTTTTCTTTTTCATAACGACTGATAGTATAGCGAAAATAGCGATGTTCGGCAATTATGCGCCCTTGCCGCGCGGAAAGAATATCGATACACCGTCCCATAGTGCCGCCGCGACCTCCACATCGAACACTCTTGAGATATTCTCGGCTGTCAACTGTTCGGCACATTTTCCGAACGCATAATAATCATCGCTGCCAAGCAGCAATACTTTATCGCAATATTGTCCGGTCAGATTCAGCTCGTGCGAAATCGCGATAATAGTCTTTTGCTGCTGAGTTTGCAGCCTTTTTAACATATCGTATATACCCACCTGATGTTTCCAATCAAGAAAGCTCGTCGGCTCGTCAAGGAGTAGTACTTCTGTATCCTGGGCAAGCGCCCGCGCAATGTAAACCCGCTGTCGTTCCCCCTGGCTAAGCTCTGCCAAGCTCCTGCCCGCAAAACCAGCGGTATCTGTAAGCTCCATCGCTTTGTTAGCAGCGGCAAAATCAATGCTTCCGGAAATGCCAAGAGGTCCCGAGTAGGGCGTTCGACCCATCATCACGATTTCTTCAACAGAAAAATCAAATATTGGATTAGCTGCCTGCCTGACCACCGCCATCTTTTGCGCAAGTGACCGTTTGCTGTAAGTGTCTATGGCAGATGATTCGAACAGCGCCTGCCCGGCGGTTGGTTTTAGCTGACCGCAAAGAATGTTCATCAGTGTCGATTTTCCGGCTCCGTTAGGGCCGACAATGCCCACAAATTCCCCCTTTGAGACCTCAAAGTCGAGATTATGTAATACAGGAGGTTGACCGTCATAAGCGAACTGCAAATCTTTTACGCTTATTATCACATCCATCACGCCCAGCCTACCTTTCTGCTGTAGCGTGCAAGAAGCACAAGAAAAAACGGCCCCCCGGCTATGGCGGTTATCACTCCAACAGGCAGTTCCTCAGCCCCGAAAGAACTTCGAGCGATGGTGTCGGCAATTATCAGCAAGGTCGCCCCGGCAATTGCGCTTAGCGGAAGCAGTCTTCGATGATCCGGCCCGACTATAAGCCGCATGCCGTGCGGGATGATCAGACCTACAAACCCTATCAGCCCGCTAATGCTCACCGCAACAGCCGTTATCAGTGCTGCTACAGCCAGTATAACTGCCCGAACACGACCGGCGTCTATACCCATATCAGCCGCTTCTGCATCGCCGAATGTCAGCACATTCAATCTACTTGCATAGACTACCAACACCGCAATTCCCGCGAAAATAAATCCTGCCGTAACTGCAAGGGTGGCATATGACTGCGGAGCGATAGTCCCCATCAGCCAGTAAACCGTTGTGCGCAACTGATGAGCAGTCGCGGTAGATGTTAAGAACATTATTATCGCCGAGAAAAACGCGTTGACCACCACACCTGCCAGTAAAAGATTCGTCATCCTGCCCCTGCTGGTGAAATATCCTACAACCCAAACCAGCCAGACTGTTCCAATAGCGCCGGCAAAAGCAGGAAGCGACATAATCGAAATCCCCGTCGCCGTCCAGGTAAGCCCGAATATTGATGCGATCATCACACCAAGTCCAGCTCCGCTGGAGACCCCTAATATGTATGGATCGGCAAGAGGATTTCGCAGTACAGCCTGAAGCACCACACCCGAACAGGCCAAAGCTGCACCGACCAGACCAGCCAGCAGTATTCGAGGCATGCGAGCACGCACAAGTATCTGATAATCTATATTAACCTGCCCCGACCTCCATGCTGAAAATGCCTCGGCAAGCGATATCTCGCGGCTGCCAAATCTTGCGCAGACCACCATCACGACCATCAGCATTACCGCAGAAGCCGAAACTTTAAATAATAGCTCTTTAGTTGTTACCTGCTTACTCACTTTCACGCTCTTTGGCTGTATCGGCCTGTGCCTGTTCTATATAATCACTCACTGTCACGATACCATCAATGATCCTTGGCCCTATTCTCGCTATCGTATCGGAATCTATAACGAATATAGCATCATTCTCTACCGCGGGCATGGAAGGCCACTGCTGCCAGAATTTAACGGCTTCCTCGTGCTGTTGTTCAGGTGTTCTGCCGTCCATTGACATATAAATGATGACATCGGCCTGGCTGCCTATGATTTGCTCGACGCCGAGCTGAGGATATTTCTGCATAGTCGGCGGTATAGCGTTTTGTCCGCCTGCAAACTCGATAATTTCGTTAATAAATGTATCCCTGCCTGCAATCCTGAGCGGTTCAGACTGCACAACGAACAGCACTTTTGGCAGTTTATCATCATCAACTTGGGATTCTGTAGCCGGCAACTGTCCTTGAAGTTTCTCAGCCAGAGTAACCGCATCTTCGCTGCTGCCGACGGCTCTGCCTATACGCAAAAGACTTTCCCACAGATCGTTCAGCTTTTCCAGCCTGACAGTTAAAACATTATAACCCATATTATCAAGCGTTCTTGCCGCCTGTTGCTGCTGTTCAAAATCAAGCGTGATAACAAGATCAGGTTCAGCGGCTATAATCGCTTCTATATTGGGCTGCCAGAAACTTCCGATTTTCTCTTTTTGCTTAGCCTGGGCAGGATAATTACTTTCACTGCAAACCCCGGCAATTCTTTCACCCAGGCCAAGTGCGTATAATATTTCTGTCAGATTAGGCGCAAGAGAGACGATACGCTGCGGTAATTCAGATTGTTTTGTCACGGTGCTGTGATTATTATCACTTTGTCCGTTACCTGCGACGGTTGCGAATAAAACCAGCGTAGCTACCGCCGCAAGACAAGTCACCATTATTATCCATACATAACTTTTTTGCATAACTATGTGCGCTTGAATTGTTTTTCCAGTTCCGAGATCGAGAATTTCAGTGTAGTAGGTCGTCCATGAGGGCATCGGCTGCGGTTATCTACCTCTGCCCGTCTGGCAAGAAGTTCATCTATTTCACTGTCACTTAGGCGTTGACCGACTTTGATAGCCGCTTTGCACGCCGCCATGTGCAGCACTTCGTCCAGTAAATTCTGAGAATCTGTGCTTACTGCTTTTTCGGCCAGCATGTCCAGCAAATCGGCTACGAAATCCGAAGCTGGAGCACGCCTTAGCAGCGTTGGAAACGATTGTATTGATATTGTCCGAGGGCCGAAATCGGCTATATTTATTCCGATTTTATCGAAAATCTCCTTGTTGTCATTCAATAGCTGTTTCTGAGATTCATTAATCTCAAGAGTCTCCGGTATCAAAAGCTTTTGCGACTGAAGGTTATTCTGCGAAACTCGTTTGTGCAAATCCTCATAAATAATCCGCTCATGCAGCGCATGCTGGTCGATAACGACAAAGCCGTCGTCACTTTGTGCGACAATATAGCTGTCGTCTATCTGTAAATACTTGTCCCTTGGACGATAGTCGAAACCAGGTTTTTCTTCACTTTCAATTTGTTGTTTTTGACTGGGGTTTCTGTTGTTAAATTTTTGACCTGATGTCCCCGTTTTGGTTGAGCTTGCGTTTTGGAAACTGAACTGCCGCTGCGACGGTGTTTTATACTTTTTGAAAAAGTCCTCCATCGCTTTGGAAATCCTGCCATGTTGGCCGGCTTGCTGCGGCGTATCCCGCACTTCATTTCCAATCGATTCACGCTGATATCTCGGGGCCATTGCCATCGTGTCAAGATCGCTTGCCAGCAGTTTTTCACGCAAGGCGCCAAGTATCTGAGAATGCACCATATTAGAATTATAAAACCGCACTTCGATTTTGGTAGGGTGCACATTAACATCGTATTCACTGTAAGGCATCTTTATGAAAAGAAAAACGACCGGATACCTGGACGGATCCATATTGCCGCGATACGCCTCCTTGACAGCATGTGCAATAAATTTATCACGAATAAACCTGCCGTTTAGGAATACATACTGCAACTGACTGTTAGTTCGAGAAATGCCGGGCGTTCCAAGCAGAGCGTAAACCTCGATACCTTTTTCATTACTGTGGGTTTCAAGAAGATTTTCCGCGATGTCCCTGCTGAAAAGCTCCTCTATACGCTCTCGCAATGTCTGGCCTTTTGGCAGCCTATGTACCTCTCGCCCGTCGCGTATCAGTCTCAGGTCAAGCCTCTGATTGGCAAGGGCGATTCGTGTGAAGTGTTTAGATATATGGCCGAATTCGGTGTTCGCTGTTTTGAGAAACTTTCTTCTTGCCGGCAGTTTATAAAATATATCCCTGACCTCTATTTTTGTGCCGTAATCCGCGCTGCAGGGCTCAACAGGGCTTTTTTCGCCGCAATCTATTTCTATTCGATGTGCCTGATTGGACTGCCGCTGTCGTGTAACAGCCGTTACGCGAGCCACAGAAGCAATACTGGCAAGGGCCTCGCCGCGAAAGCCAAGCGTTGAAATAGCCTCCAGGTCGCCGGCTTTGTTTATCTTGCTCGTGCTGTGTGATTCGAAAGCAAGTCTGAGATCGTCAGCCGACATTCCCGCCCCGTCATCCGTTATTGAGATGAGCTTGGCGCCTCCTCCGGCAATCTCGACAATTATCCGCTCGGCCCCGGCGTCGATACTGTTTTCCATCAATTCCTTGACCACATTTGCCGGCCTTTCGATAACTTCACCGGCGGCGATCATATTAATCATATTCTGGTCAAGGGTTACTATGCGGCCCATAGTTTACTCCCGCTCAGCTCGGCCAAGCCTGAGTAATATATCTTTTCTTTTATAGAGTGCAAGAGGCCTGTCCGGCTGATTATTCTATTAAACTTTGCCCGGTCATTTCCTCGGGTTTGTCCAGTCCCATCATATCAAGCATTGTAGGCCCAACATCGGCCAGCGTACCGCCTGTTCGCAATTTCCTGCCTTTGTATTCTTCGTCAACAACAATCAGAGGAACATCACCAACCGTATGCGCTGTGTGCATTTTAGTTCCGTCGGCCTCGGCCATTTTCTCAAAATTCCCATGGTCGGCGGTAATAATAAGCGCTCCGCCAAGTTTCTCAACGGTCTGCACAATATTACCAACGCATTCATCAACAACTTCGGCTGCTTTTACAGCTGCATTTAAATCACCAGTATGACCCACCATATCAGGATTAGCGAAATTAATCGCCATAGCATCATAATTTTTAGTCTCGAGTTTTTCACATATAACCTGACAAACCTCATAAGCGCTCATTTCCGGCTTAAGATCGTATGTGCGCACTCTCGGCGACGGGACAATCTGTCTGTCTTCGCCGGGGAAAGGCTTTTCGCGATAGTCATTGAAAAAGAATGTAACATGCGCGTATTTTTCCGTCTCAGCGCAGCGAAACTGCTTCAGACCGAGCTTGCCCCAGTATTCGCCCAGAATATTTTTCATCTTTGGCGGCTTTTTGAATGCTACCGGAGCAGGGATACTAGCGTCATACTCGGTCATACAGACAAAATGCACATCCGGCTTAGCTGAACGGCTGAACTCTTTGAAATCTGACTCAACAAAAGCTCTGGTAAGCTCACGAGGCCTGTCTCCGCGGAAATTGAAAAAAACAACGCCGTCGCCGTCGTCGATCGTTGCTATCGGATCGCCGCTGTCATCAACTACACAGGTCGGCTCTATAAATTCGTCGGTAATGTCTTTTTCGTAACTTGCCTCCATCGCCTGGGCGAGGTCTTTTGTTTTGTGGCCTTTGCCGTTTCGCAGACACTGATAAGCCCTTTCAACCCTGTCCCAGCGGCTGTCTCTGTCCATTGCGTAAAAACGCCCCATTACAGAAGCAATTTTGCCTTTGCCAATCTCAGCCGCTTTAGCCTGTATCTGCTCAAGATATCCCTTGCCGCTGTGTGGCGGAGAATCGCGGCCGTCCGTGAAAGCGTGGATATAAACTTCATCCACCCCTTGCCGCTTGCCGAGCTCGAGCAATCCGTATAAGTGTCCCAGCAGCGAGTGAACGCCGATATCACTGGCAAGGCCCATTACATGCATTTTTCCGCCGTTTTTCTTAACAAATTCGACCATTTTGGCAAATTCGTCGTTCTCAAAAAATGAACCGTCGTTTATCGTGTTGGATATACGAACCGATTCCTGCGGCACAACCCGGCCTGCGCCGAGATTCTGGTGTCCTACTTCGCTGTTGCCCATTGTACCTTCCGGCAAACCCACCGAAAGCCCTGATGTATGAATAATACAATTAGGCCAATCCTGCATAAGGGCGTCATCAACCGGTGTATTTGCCACCTTTATTGCGTTATAAGCGTCTTCTTCCGGATTAGGGTTATATCCCCATCCGTCGCGAATAATAAGCACGACAGGTCTTTTCTTAAGTTTTACATCTGCCATATAAGTCCTTCCATAAAAAAGAGGCGAGAAGAGACTCGCCTCGAGCGAACATTTTCTACGATAAAACTGTATATTACTTAGCATAATCGGCTATGTCAAACCATAACAAACCCAGCAGAGTGCTAAAAGTTTTTGACACCGATGGTTGCTTTGTTATAATCAATCGCCAGCCAGCGGATTAATTCCGGGATAACGAGATTTATACCTAACTCTAATTAGGAGACACAGATGTCCGATTTCAATCTGGGGCGGTTTGCCGGGACGGCCTTATTAATCGCTATAGCAGTTATGGGTGTTTTTATTGGCGGCTGTGCACAGCCACAAGCCCAGCCGGAAAGGGCGGTTGATCTTTATGTCGATGCTGTAGCCCTTAGCGAAACAGGCGAGAAAGAGTTAGCCATAGAAAAACTCCACACATCTGTTCAGAAAGACAGCGAGTTTTCTCTGGCATATTCTCTTATGGGAGATATCTACCTGGAACTCGAGCAATACGAAAAAAGTGCCGATTCCTATGAACACGCCACCGCTTTGAATCCGTGGTCTTTTCATGACCATTTTAACCTGGGCAGGGTCTATCAGGTTATGGAGCAATTCGCCAAAGCTGCCCAGGCATACACCCGTGCTACCGAACTTGATCCTGAACATTTCGAATCGCATTTTTATGCTGCACAGTCATATCACAAAATAGATGACTATGACAGCGCACTGGAATTTGGAAAAAGAGCCGAAGAACTTGACTCTGAAGTGGCTGAATTGCACGACCTGATGGGCGGTTTATACCAAAGCAGGGAGGACTATAGCGACGCGATAAACTCATACAGGCGAGTCCTGGAGCTTAGAGGAAATGACCCTGATATTATGATGCCCCTGGCTGTCGCCTATCTGCGGACAAATCAACCTGAAGCGGCCAAAGAAATACTCCAAAGCGTGGTAGAGATTGAACCCGACAACGGTGAAGCCCATCAATATCTTGGCTATGCGCAGCTCCAGTTGAGACAAAATGAAGCCGCTGTAGAGAGCTACGAATATGCTCTGGACATTAATTCCCAGGATTGGCAAGCGCATCGCGGGTTAGGCGTAGCATATATGCTGCTTGCTCTGCATAACGATAATCCTACAATGCAGGTGCAGGCTCTCGAGCATTGGCGAAAGTCGCTGGATATTAATCCTGAACAACCTCGTGCCGACAGGCTAACGCAGCTTATCAGGAAATATTCCAGATAAATGGGCCAAAAACAATCATCCCAGAAAAACAGTCCCGCCGATGGTGGTGTTTTTCTTGCCTTAGGCGGCCCTATGCATATCCCGAGCCTCAAGTCGCAGGTTATTTTCTGGTCAATACTGGTAGGGGGGTTCTTAGCTGATATTATCTCTAAAAGACTCGTTTTTCAGTGGTTAGAGCGAGAGGGTTGGCCGGTTGAAATAGTAGGCCAGACTCTGAGGTTTGTTATAGCCGAGAATCCCGGAGCAGCTTTCGGCATTGCACAAGGTCAGACAACTATGCTCGTTGCGGTGGCCGTTATCGCTTTAGCAGCTATCATTGTTTTGTTCTTTTTTAGCGGTAGAGACGGCATATTGATGCACCTCGGATTGGCGTTTTTCGCCGCGGGAATAGCCGGAAACCTCTGGGACAGGTTCTTCAACGATGGGAGAGTGAGGGATTTTATTGACATTCAGTACGCTCAGGGCAGACACTGGCCGGCGTTTAATCTGGCAGATACTTTTTTGTGTGTTGCAGTTGGGCTGATAATACTGGCGAGCTTAATTAACCGGCCGCCTGATCAAAAACATGATCCTCAACAAAAATAGGCGTATCAGTTGCCACACCAAGGGCGATAGCATCCGAAGGACGGGAATCAATCTTAAAATTTTCACCGTTGGCGCTTAAATGCAATTTTGCAAAGAAAGTGTGGTCTTGAAGGTCATCGATAACAATTTTGTCGATTTTAGCCCCCAAGCCATGAATAACATTCGCAAGTAAATCATGAGTCATAGGTCGAGGCGGTTCGATGCCTTTTAGACGCCTGTCTATAGCGAAAATCTCAACTATACCTATAACAATAGGGAAATTCCGCTCCTGGCCGTTCTTTTCCCTCAGGACGATAATCTGCTGGTCGGAGCTTTCGTTGATTATTATTCTCGCAAGTTCTACTTGGATTTCCATTTTCTGCCCCGCATTTTAACTTTGAAGTTCGGTAACGTGTTTTTTGATAGCTTCAAGCTGCTCACTAAGTTCAGCATACTTTTGCCGGGTTCGCTCTACAACTTCCTTTTTCGCCCGTGTTATAAATTTTTCGTTATTCAGCTTGGCCTGAACCGGTTTCATCGCGGCCTCGATCTCTGCAAGCTGCTTTGTAAGCCGCTGCATTTCTGCCGCAGGATCGATTGCATCATGCAGATATAACTGCATCTGTTCTACGATGCTCGCGGCAGCGTTTTTAGGCTTTTCAAGCTCCGGTCCGGCAGTAAACTGCTCAAGGCCGGCCATACGGCATATAAGTTCATTATTAGATGTCAGAATCTTAGCCTGCTCAGTTGGAGCATTTGCCGAGGCTGTCATTTTCTTTTTAGGAGGTATATTGTATTTACTGCGTATATCGCGAATCGTTCGAATTGCTGTCTGAATAGCTTCTATCTGTTGTTCGATGTCTTTATTTCGCAGTTCACAAAGCGAATCAGGCCATTTCGCGACGGTTATGGACTTAGCGAAAGGCGCCTCGGCTATGCCCGACAGACTACGACGGGGTGCGATTTCGTTAAGATTCTGGAAGATAAATTCGGTAATAAATGGTACAAAAGGGTGCAGCAATAGTAAAGTCCGGTCTAAAACGAACGAAAGTACGCATTGGGCTGTGGCCCTGCTCTGAGCCTCTTCCATCCGAGGCTTGGCCCATTCCAGATACCAGTCGCACAGATCATTCCAGAAAAATTTGTACAAATACCCCAAAGGTTCGCTGAATTTATAATCTCGCATCGACTGAGTAACAAAGTCAATTGTCTCTGCCAGACGAGACAAAATCCATTTATCAGTAATATCCATATTCTTAGCGTCGAATTGGTCAGGCTCAATGTCGTGCAGGTTCATCATAGCGAATCGGCAGGCATTCCAGAGCTTGTTGCAGAAGTTCCTGCCGATGTCGAATTTCGGCGAAGTGTTGGCAACTCTGCCGCCGGGCAGAGTCATCTGCTCGACCGGCATACGCACATCCTGCGTCTCGGTGGTCATACTGGCAAGAGTAAACCGCATAGCGTCTGCTCCGTGGCTGTCGATAGCCACCAGCGGGTCGATTCCGTTGCCGAGGCTCTTGGACATTTTGCGTCCCTGGCCGTCCTGTATCATTGCGTGAATATACACATCGGAAAACGGTATATCGCCGACACAATATTGACCCATAATTACCATCCGAGAGACCCAAAGCGTGATAATTTCGCGAGCGGTGCAAAGCACATCGCCGGGATAAAACTCTTTCAGTTCGGGCGTATCATCAGGCCAGCCAAGCGTACTGAAAGGCCATAATGCTGAGCTAAACCATGTGTCAAGAACATCGTCATCCTGTTTCCAGCCATCATCTTCAAGTTTTTTCTCTATATTTTCATTATTTGGAATTATGCAGGCATAAGTAACTGTTTTTCCATCATCCTTTTGTACAGTTTTAAAGGCAGCCAGATTGCCGAATTTGTCTTTGAATGAATCAGCTGTGCCTGCTTTTGACCATACAGGAATTCTGTGTCCCCACCAGAGCTGTCTGCTGATAGGCCAGTCTCTGAGGTTTTCCAGCCAATTCTGGTATGTTTTGGCGTAGCGATGCGGGATAAATCGCAGTTTTTCATCGAGCAGCGGTTTTAAGGCAAGACCCGCCAGCGAGTTAACCGGGACATCGGTGCCTTCTATCATGCCGCTGCCGACTTTTTCTCCAAGATGGTCAATTGGTTTTTTTACAGCGATATACCACTGGTCGGAAAGATACGGCTCAATAGGGACATGGCTTCGATAGCTGTGGCCTATATCGTGGACATATTCACGGACTTTTTCCAGCAGTTTTTCCTGGCGGAACCATTCGATGATTGCTTCGCGAGCCTCGAATCTGTCCATTCCCAGAAATGCCTCCGCTTCGGCTTGGTTGGCATCGGTAAAGCCGAACTTATCGCTGATAGTTCCATCCGGTGCCATTACGTTTATTATGGGCAAATTGTGTCGCTGCCCTATCTCCCAGTCGTCAGGGTCGTGAGCGGGTGTTACTTTCAGAAAGCCTGTGGAGTATTTTGCTTTTTCGTCATCGCTTTCCGTATCCGGCAGAACAACATGGTCATCGCCGATTATTGGGATTTTTCTTCCGACGATAGGCAACAGGACTTTCTTACCTATCAGGTCTTTTGCTCGGGGGTCGGCCGGGTTCATAGCCACTGCCGTGTCGCCGAGCATTGTTTCGGGTCTGGTCGTGGCTACGGTGATATGCTCGATTTTCTGGCCGGCAATGGTAACGGGTTTTTCCAGCGGGTATTGCATATACCAGAAATGCCCCTGAACGGTCTCGTGTTCGACTTCATCGTCGGCCAGCACAGTCTGGGTGGCAGGATCCCAGTTTACAAGGCGTTTTCCCCGATAAATCAGACCGTCGGCAAACAGCCGAAAAAAAGTTGCCCGCACTGCTTTTGCGCAGACATCGTCCATAGTAAACCGTGTTCGCTGCCAGTCGCAGGAACAGCCCATCGCTTTTAACTGGGCCAGTATGCGAGCTTCGTATTCGTCTTTCCAGGCCCGGACATGATCAATAAACTCCTCACGCTGGAAATCGGTTCTTCGCTTACCCTGTTCAGCGAGGAGGCGTTTTTCGACAACAGTCTGGGTTGCTATGCCGGCGTGGTCTGTACCTGGCATCCAGAGGGTATTGAACTGCCTCATTCTGTGAAAGCGTATCAGAATATCCTGAAGAGTATTATTCAGTGCGTGTCCCAGGTGCAGCGGGGCTGTAACATTGGGAGGCGGTATAACAATTGTATAGCTGTCGGTTTTTTCACCATCAGGCTCGGCGTGGAAATAACCGCCGGATTCCCAAAGCTGCGTCATCGCGTTTTCAACATTTTTCGGCTCGTATGTACTGGGCAGTTCTTTGCTCATTGGCATTTTACCTTTTTATATGAATAAAAAATTCCGGCTCAATCAATCAGATAAATCGGAATTCTATATTAAATGTTATGCTTTTTCAATCTTCAACTATGGATGCGATAAGGTCGAGTCGTTAACACTGTTTGGGAAATCTTTTCCGGGACAGCAGTAGCTAAACAGTTAAGAATGTTTTTTTGTCGAGGTTCAGCAGCAGCTCAGAGAAAAAAACTTTGTAAAGCTTTTATCTGAAGGTAGTACAAGTTCGCCGAGCCGCAGCCTGCTGGATTAGCGGGCTTGGCATGGGTAATATTTTCGTTCGCTTTGAGTCAGTTGTCCCGCATCATATAGAATGTAAGTGCCATAAGCTGCAAAACAGCCGCGAATCCCAGAGCGATGAGCACCAGATCACTCTGCCGTTCAGGGCTCATCAAAAGCCAGATGCTGATAACCAGACATAAAAACACCCCGACCTGTAGTATTCCCGCGATAAATCGTGTTACGCGAAAGTCATCGAACATTTCCGATCTTTCTTTTGATTTCAATTGTTCGAGTACTTTCTCGAGCAGATATTGCGTTTTGTACTCACCAATTGATTCTTCTGTATTCCGCGGCTGCACCTGGCCTTCAGGCTGCTCATCAGGCTGGCTGCTTTTTTCGGCCTGAGGTTCGAGCATTTCATTAAACAGCGGCGCAGAGGTTTCTTTCTCATCGTGTTCTGGTTTTGATTCCGGTTGCGGGCTGTCGTTTTTATGCTCTGTGTTGGGAGTTTCCAATGTGCTGCTGCCTTTCTGCGGATTTTCGGTTATAGCGGCGGCGTCCAGTTGGGCTTCTGTTTTACGCATAACTTCAATGGGCTTTGCGGCGACATCATTTTCATCGCCGGGTTCGATAGAGTTTGCATGCACTGGTTGCAGCTCAGGCGGTTTCGTGCGGTGGTGCTTTTTTATAATGTTGGCCGCTTCGGTTATATTCACCGCTTTGAAATCTGGGCCTTGCTGTCCGGGTGGCAGAAGAGGCGTCGGCTTGGAATGTGTTATGAGTATTGTTTTACAGCCTGCTCTTGCGCCGGCTTCTATGTCTTTGTCACTGTCTCCTATCATCCAGGAATCTTTGGCGTTGATGTCAAAATCATCTGCAGCGGCCAGCAGCATTCCGGGGTTGGGCTTTCGCGTGTAATCGTCTTTTCGATATTTCGGTATTGCGCCGTCGGGATGAAAGGGACAATAATAAATCTTGTCGAGATAAGCCCCCTCGTTTGCCAGAAGTAGAACAAGCTTTTCGTGAATTTTCGCAAGGGTTTCTTCACTGGTGACTCCTTGGGCAACAGCAGGCTGGTTCGTTGCGACAATCAGCTTATAGCCCATCGCACGCATATCATTAATTGCTCTGGCCGCTCCGTTTAGTAATTTGACCTGGTTAGGATCACTGAGATAGTCCGGGTTATCCACGATAGTTCCATCTCTGCTGAGGAATATCGCTTTGTTAACCATCGGTTTTTTCATCGCTTTAGGATCCTTACAAATCGCTGTCCTGTTTTTGTGCCTTTGCCGGCAGTATCTGTTCAATTTGACGATGTAGCTGCTCGGCATTGTGGGTAATCTTCAATTCCACCGCCAGGTATGCCAACTGGATGTTAGAGTTAGGCGGGGCCAGTGGCTTTGCCCGTGCGAAGTCTTTTTCCGTGCACACAATTAATTCGGCGCCGGCCTTCTTAGCTCGGCGGAAAATTTCGGCAATTTCCGCACTGCTGTAGCGGTGGTGATCGTTAAACTCCCTGCGTACGGTTACTTTGGCATCGAGATTTCGCAGAGTTTCAAAGAAAGACTTCGGGTTGCCTATTGCGCAAAAGGCGTGGGTTTTTTTGCCTTGCAGATGATCCAGCGGGATTCTTTCGCCTTTTCTGCCGACAAGTCCCACCGGTTGATGTGTCGCGTAAGCTATTGTAATTTGCGGATTAACGGCTTTAAGGCGTTTTTCTATCTCGGTCAATTGCTCGGCGGTTGTCTGGTCGCTGCGGGTAATTATCGCTGCATGAGCTCGGCCAAGGCGGGACGGCGGCTCGCGGAGCAAACCGGCAGGCAGCAGCTTATCATATCCGAAGGGACAGGTGGCGTCGATAGCGATTATGTCAAGGTCGCGGGCAAGTTTTCTATGCTGAAAGCCGTCGTCCATTATAAGAATGTCGGGGTTGTAATGTTTAATGGCGTAAACCGCGGCCTGGCTGCGCCGAGAGTTGATTATGACCTCTCCTACCGGGCAGGAGTGTGCTATCATATCCGGTTCGTCGGCGATTTGGCCGTTGCCGGTTTTATAGCCCCGCGTAAGGATAACAGAGCGTAGATTTTTACCATCGAGAAACCGGCAAAGCCAGATTACCAGCGGGGTCTTGCCTGTTCCGCCGACTGTGATATTGCCGATGCTGATAACAGGCACCGGCGGGCGATAAGGCCTAATGAGGCCTTTATCATAGCACAAACCGCGCAAAAGAACCCCGCAGCCGTAGAAAGCAGAGGGGATTCTCAGCAGTGCTCTTATTATTTTTGCGCCCGGCTGCTGTTTTTGACCCGAAACAAGTTTGCGGTATTTCTGCTGGTTCATTTTTCAGGTCCTTTATTTTACAGTGATTCAGACGCTGTCTGGCCACTTATTTCATTTTGGCTATTATGGCATCGGCCATTTCGCTGGTTCCAACGGCGGTCGGATCATCGCGGTCGGGCTTGAGGTCGTATGTTACATCTTTACCCTCAGCGATGACTGAAGCGATAGCGCCTTCGAGCTTGTCGGCCTCGGCGGCCAAATCGAGATGGCGAAGCATCATAACACCCGAAAGTATCAAAGCTACGGGGTTGACCTTGTTCTGGCCTTTGTATTTTGGAGCGCTGCCGTGTGTCGCTTCAAAGATTGCCATATTATCGCCGATATTTGCACCCGGCGCTACGCCGAGTCCGCCCACCAACCCTGCGCAGAGGTCGCTGACAATATCGCCGTACAGGTTCGGCAGCACCATAACATCATAAAGTTCGGGTTTTTGAATAAGCTGCATGCACATATTGTCAACGATTCTGTCCTCGAATTCTATATCGGGGTAATCTGCGGCAACATGTCTGCTGACTTCCAGCCACAGCCCATCAGTGTGTTTCATAATGTTGGCTTTGTGGACGGAGGTAACTTTCGAGCGGCCGAGTTTGCGAGCGTAGTCAAATGCGAATCTTACAATCCGTTCGGTTCCCTTTACGGAAATCGGTTTTATGCTCACGCCGGAATCGGGTGTAACCTGGCGTTTGCTGTGTTTATTTATCCAGTCGATAAGTTCGGCGGTGTCGTCTTTGCCTTTTTCGTATTCTATGCCGGCGTAGAGGTCTTCGGTGTTTTCACGGACTACTACGAGGTCTATGTCCTGATATTTGCTTCTTACGCCTCTGTAGCTTTTGCAGGGTCGCAGGCAGGCATAAAGGTCGAAATTCTGTCTGAGATGAACATTTATACTGCGAAAGCCTGTGCCGACTGGCGTGGTGATGGGGGCTTTTATGGCTATGCCGTTTTTCTCAACGGATTTGAGGGTTTCATCGGGCAGCGGTGTGCCGAGCCGTTCCATTACATCGACTCCGGCCTCACAGATATCCCAGTTGATTTTCGCGCCGGTTGCTTCGATGCAGCGGCGGGTTGCTTCGGCGATTTCAGGGCCGATTCCGTCTCCCATAATTAGTGTAACATTTGTCATAGCTTTTCTTTCTTTTTGCACTTAAAACTCATAAACTGGTGGGTAAAACAAAGTAAGTATGATAGCCGAGCGGTTGAAGGCTGTCAACGGCAATTTAGAGGGTAAAACGCGGTGTAATGAAAGGAAACGCTATGGCACAGACGGCAAGACACATCATTTTCCAGGGCAGAGTGCAGGGAGTGGGGTTTCGATTTACGGCTCGAAATGCCGGTCAGAAGCATAAAATCGCGGGTTTTGTGCGCAATTTGCCGGACGGGACGGTTGAAATGTGGGCTCAGGGGCCGCGGCGTGATGTTGAGGCGGCTATAAGTGAGATACAATCGGTTTTCAGCAGGCATATAGACAATCAGAGAATAGAAGAGGTTGAGCCGAATGCGGAATACTCTTCTTTTCATATCGCGTTTTAGGGTCGCCAGGTGTTCGGCTTGGGAGGGTTAGGCAAGATAGGCAAGGCAAAAGTCGGTAATTTTTGGTATGTTTCGGGCTGGTTTTGGTAGTTTTCGGTAGTTTTACGCAAAAAAATGCAAAATCTGGGCGCGAATTTAGCGCGAAATTCGCTTAGATTTTAGAAATCAGAATTCAGATATCAGATTGTTGATGCGGCTTTGCCGCGGCTGAAAAGATACCACCCCGGCCTGCGGCCACCCCTCCTTGGGAAGGAGGGGAGCTGTTCTGAGTTTGGCGGCGTGGGCAGCGAGTTGTCCGCCCTACATTGTTGGGCGGCTGGGGGTTGTGTTTTTGCGCGGGTTGTGGTATATAGGTTGAAAAGGCGGTAGTCAGGAGGATCACAATGCCGGCGGGAACGAAAAATGAGCGGGGGCGCGAAGACGGCTTGCAGGCCGGGCTGTGGGAGGGGTTTCTGGAAAAACGAGACTCACATCATCGCAATAAGCTCATAGAACATTATATGCCGGTTGTCGAGCATTCGGCAAAGCAGTTGTATCATAGGTTGGAAGGGCAGATTCGGCTGGATGATGTTATAACGGCGGGGGTGATGGGGCTGATGGAGGCTATTGAGGATTTTGACCCGGTGAGCCAGATGGACTTTGAGAGGTATTGCCTGCCGAGGATAAAAGAAGCAAGCTTTCGTGAACTTCAGACGATGCGCGAGATTTCCGGGACGGTGCGGCAGCGCATCCGGCAGTTGGAAAAAGAGTTTCGGGGTGGATGAGATGGTTTTGGATGGATTTCAGAATTTAGACTTTGGAGGTCAAATTATTCGAGGCCGACTTTGTCGGTGAGTGGTTATTTTTTGACGCTGATTGCGCGGATTATGCAGGTTTTTATTTTATTTGGGGAGATGTTTTTCGGTATTATGTATATAAAAGGGCTTTTCTTTGTAATTCGCCTGCCGGTGTAGTAGTTTGAAGCTATAATACCTTTAAATTTAAGGGAATTGAAATGAAAGGATCATAGAAAAGTCTCAAAGAAAAATTAGCGGCGGAGACGGTCTGCACGGAGGGAGAAAAATAAAATAAATTCAAATTGAAGGAGAAAGTTATGACTACCGAAGAGCGGTTGAAAAAAATGGAGACAAAACTGCGGCGCACTAACATGCTGTTGTTGGCTGTCGCGCTGGTGGCTGGGATGCTGTTGGTTGCGGGCGCAATGCCTGAAATGGAAATGCCTGAAGATGATGACCTTGAAGTTGATGGCGTAGTAAGAGCTCGCGGTTTTGAGCTGGTGGACGAGAACGGCAAGACTCGTAGTTACCTTGGTGCCACCGAAGTAAGTACAGCCTTGGTGTTTTACGATAAAAACAGACAAAGCCGCATTCACTTGACCCAGATGATCCCTGAAGGTGGCGCTCCTGTGCTTCACTTCAGGGATGAAGAGGGGCAGACTATCTGGCGTGCACCTTGAGGTAAGATTGCTTTTGACTACTTTGGAATACAATTAACGACAATTGGGTATATCAATATGGGAATAGCCTCTCTTTTTAGCGCAGTGATTTTTGGTATATTGGCGGCTATTGGGCATGAGTGGTATTGGTATATTTTGTCGCCAATTATTATTGCTGCCGGTGGGTCGTTTTTTAATACATCGTTAATTCAAGGCTTAACAAGAGCTTATGCCATTTTTGCAGTACCCGGCGTTCAGCAGTTAAGAGGCTTAATAGCTATCCTTTTGCTGAATACCCTGTCGGCATTGTTCGGTGCCTGGATTATTTATTATGGTGTCGGCGGCGGAATTCTCTTCTGGTTATGCATTGGGACATTGTGTATAGAATCAATGATTGTCGCGGTCAGTGATTCTCAATTTAAATTAGCAGTTTTCAGAGAAGAAGCACTACAAAATTTGTTACAAGAAAGACAGGGGCAAAGCGATTAAAAACAGGTTCTTCTAAAAGGATTTCAAATACAGTCTCCGGGTGGACAACGAGCTCGATATGCTAACTTGCTATTGCAGGTTTGTGGGTATAATTCATTATTAGTGGTTATAAGTTAAGGAAGCTGAAGTAATGTGTCAGATAGAATGTCTTTAATAAAGAGAGAAATGCTATGAACGAAAACACGCTATCATTCAACGAATTCAAGACATATGTTGAAAACCAAATGAATTTTATATTAGACCGCCCACTTTTAAGACGAGGATATTTACGGCCTGCTGGACTCGAAGCGGTGAAAGATTTTTGGCAACATTGGTCATCATTTCATTCACTGATCGCAAAAGACCGTCTTGAATTGCGCCCTGTTATAAAAAAAACCAGTAATGCCTCAACCATAGATGTTTTCGATCTTCCACCATATAAGCGAATTAGTTATGCTAGCGCCATAAGCTTGCTTGGTGGCTTCATCCTTATTTGGTTTATTTGGCAACTTGGAATTTTCCTTGTTGTTGCAGGTTTCCTGCTATTTTTATTAGGCAATTACCTTCTTAGAAAAGATTTCGAAATTTTTAGTCAAAGGATTACTCATGAAGCGTTAAACGGCGGACCGGAAAAACTTTGTTGTTATTACATCATTGGCCTCATTGAACTTAAAACTACCGTTGGCCGTGCAGCTTGGCCACAATATCCATCAAATGCAATTACTGGTGCAAAGTCAGTTATTACTGTTGATGCCCAAACGATCGGGTAAGTTAAAAATCAGAATTAAAAAATTGGTAGTTTAAGGGGTTATGGTTTTGTTTGGTTATGATAATGTTGATGAGCGTTATATGGGTCTTGCTATACAGCAGGCCGCGGTTGCCGAGGATAATGGTGATGTTCCTATCGGGTGTGTTATTGTCTGCGGTGAGCGGATAGTTGCCAAGGCATATAACGAGCGTG
>PWDX01000057.1 GCA_003553245.1 Phycisphaerae bacterium | reverse complement strand
TCGTGGCTGTTTGGCATCGGTCGATTGAACTCGCCTTACCCCCCCCGGTGTCTCGGCGGCGGTCTTGATCGAATGGCAGGGAGCGCAGAGGGATTGCAGGGCGGCGGGATCGTAGAACCGAGACTCCCATCCGATGCCGTGACCAAGGCGGTGATCGACCACGCTCGCGGGCTCGATGAGTCCCTGCTCCAGGCAGTGCTGGCAGAGAGGGAACCGCTGGAGGTGCTGAGCTCTCAGTCGCCTCCACTTGCTGCCGGTGTAGAGCTTGTGTCGCGTGTCACCCGCGTGGCTCCGCTTGCTGCTCCTGCCGAGGGAGTTGCCGATCATCTTCATGCCTGAGCCCTCCGGAGACTGAGCAGGGGCCGCGTGAAGGCCTTGGGAGGGCTCACGGGCACGGCGGCAGGCTTCACGGGCGTGGCGGCCCTCTGCTTGCGTCGGTCGATCAGACCCTTGGCGAACTGCTGATGCTTGGGATCGAGCTCGGAGACCACGTTCCCGTCGAGGTCCACGCGGGGGTTCCCGTGGGCGGCGGCATGAACATACGGGGCGCTCTTGGTCCACATCTGGAGAGCCCGGAGCAGCAGGTCGGCAGACGGTGCCGAGGGGTCATCCTTCACCGCGTCGAGGATCACCTCGCGGATCCCGATCATCAGCGGATGGATCCGGTTGGTGTCATCGGGGAATGCCTTCGGCCACCGCTTGGCCATCCACCGCAGGGTGATCCGGTTCTCGTGCAGTTGATTCCGCTTCACGGTGTCTCGGTTCTCGTTCCCACGCTGGGGTTCGAGCAGTCTTACTCGTGCCATGTTGGTCTCCTGATCAGAAGGGTGGATCACAGAACGAACAGCCCTCGCCACCACAACGTGGGCATGTGTCCCCGGCGGAACCCCCCTCTGGAAACGCTACATCGCTACAGCCCGCGTCGTAGCTAGGTTTCGGGGGATTTGAAAACACTACAAGTTCGCTCGGTGTAGCATTCTGAAAATCGCTGAAACCGTTGTGCGGCTTGGGTTGTAGCGATGTAGTGTTTTGAAAGGGGGGGTCTTGGGAGTCATGGGTGTATCGCTTCCACGCATCCTCGAATTGGGTGGCCTCGTAGCCGTAGCGGTTGGTCTGCCCGATCCGTAGCTGACGAGACTTGATCTTGTAGGGCTTGAGGAGCCGGGAGAGGGAGGTCTTGGTCATGGGCTTGCCGTGCTTCCACTCCTCCCACGGGCGATCCGGGAGCTCGACCAGGGCGGCCACCAGATCCTCGGAATGCATCCGGCTCTTGCGCTCCTCCATGAACACCTGCCGAATGTCGCGGAGCAGCATCACCCCGGCGGCCTCGTCCTCACCGCCGTGATTCTTCTCGACGTAGGCGGCCATGAGCCGGGACTCCCAGGGCTCCCCGATCAGCTTCACGATGGCCATCAGCGGGAACCAGTTGTCGGCAGCCCTATCGTTCCCGCACGAGGGCACCTCGAAGTCGGAGCGGCGTAGCTTGTCCATGTGATCCTGAGCCCAGCGCAGGCACCGGCTCCGCAGAGTCTTGTTCCGCTCGAACAGGTTCACCGGACACTTGGCCACGCTCTCGCCTGGGAGCTTGCGGCGGAGGTCGATGATCACGCTCCGGTCCTCGATGGTGTCGGCCTGGGAGCCGATCCCCGCGATGTAGATCGGAGCCCACGTGGTGAACCGCTTGGTCTCGAACGTGTCGCCCTGCTTCTCGGTGCGGATCACGTAGGCATTGCGGCGGCGATGCGAGGAATTGATCACGCCGCGCATCTCCTCGTTCGCGCTCAGGAACGTGTCGGCCTCGTCGATGATCAGCGTGGGATGGTGGGCGTCGATGATCCGGAACGTGGCGGAGGTGGAGATCGAGCTCGCCATGAGTCCCCGGAAGACCACGCTCTCGCTGACCTCCAGCATCACGGTCTTGCCGCAGCGTTTCTCCGGAGACTTCACCAGCACCTTCGGGTAGACGCTGAAGGCATCGAACACGTATGTCCCCAGGGCGAGCACGGGGAGCACGGTGTAGTCGACCTCGGGGGTGATGCAGTGCCGTCGGTAGATCCGCTCGATCTCGCCCAATAGCTGGACCCCATCCACCGGATCCTCGGCGGGACTGAGCTCCTCCACCACGTGCTCGGTCTGCTCCTCCGCGATCTGGGCGCGTTCCTTCGCCACCTCCTTGTCGAGGGTGCCGACACGAACCCCGAGGGCCTTGGCCCGCGCCTCGCGAACCCGGTCGTATTCCAGTGGGGTGAGCTTGGCGAGATCCGCCACGGTGTCGGTCAGATCCTCGCCGCCTCGCCACTCCCAGCCTGCCTCGTGGGCCATGCCGAACAGGGTCGCGATGGTGGTGCCTCCTTCCTGGGAGAACGTCCTCCACTTGGTCTCCACGCAGCCCTGGGAATACTTCGAGCCGGTGGCGCTCCACTCGTCCGCGAGCTCCACGCCCGCGGTGCCGGGGGCCGCGGAGTGCACCGCCATCAGCACCGAGAGCCAGGGGTCATACTCCATGTCCGGATCGAGCGCGAACAGGGCGGAGCGGATCTCCTCCATGTTGGGGGGAGCCTTGCCCTTGGGGATGGGCTTCTTCCGTTCATGGGGTACTGGCGGGAACAGGCTCTCGACCTTCGCCCAGGGTAGGGGCTGGGCTCCGGACTCCTGCACCACGCGCACGAGGTGCGGATGATCGGGATCTTTCCGATGGAAGAACCCCGGCAGGCGCAGCACGCGGGATCGGTCCTTCGCGTTGGGGTCGGATCCGTACTCGCGAACCAGTCGTTCCTGTACCGGCTCGAACGAGTCCACCGGCATCCCGTCCACGAGGACATAACGGTGATGTTTGCCGGGTGAGGACTCCACCACGATGTGGGGATCCACCGGGAGCTCAGGCTCGCCACCACGGTCGGCTTCCTGAAACACCGCCCGGATGCGGCTGATGTTCTTCTTCTTGCGGCCCTTGCCGTCCGTCTCGTTCACGGTGACGAAGATCCCGGCACCTCGCCGGTTGAGATCCACCAGGGTGTTGGCGTGGTCATCGAGTGAGCCGACGAGCACGAGGGCGAGCGGATCCGGATCGGGCTTTGGCTTGGTGTCGGTGAACGTCTGGAACGTCCAGACCTCGGCCTCCTCATCGAGGAGCGTGAGGTAGCGGTGGGCCTGATCAAGATCTTCCTGCGCGATCCTGCGAGGTGTTATCATGATTCCCTCAGGTTCATTTGAGTCGCCCCCTTCGCAGGGGGCTTCTTTTTGCACGGCGCTCATCATTTCCGAGACGTTCCGAGCACGCGGCCCGCGAGGGAATACCTCATGAACCGGGACCGCCCACCATCTCCATCGAGACCGCTCTCCCACCGCCCCTCGATCTCGACTCCCTTTTGCCGGAGTTGCGCGACCAGGGCGGTGGTATTGAGTGCGAGCCTGGGCCGACCACGGATCAAGAGATCCATCCGCGTGCACGGCCCATGCCGCAGGGCGTTGATGAGATCCAACTGGCGATGGCCGACTTCGATCTTCACGGTGTTGTGAGATCCGGGCGGAACGTATCGGAGGAACTTACGGTTCTGAGATTTCATTACTCATGCCCCGATCCATCGAGCATCGCTCCGAGACGCGCACAGATCAGCATCAGCATCTCTCGCTGCATCTCGCACAACAGCCTGGGGTCGGTCGCCTTGATCTGCCGCCAGTCGCGGACGATAACGTGCAGGTGGATCAGGACCGATGCCGCGAGCTGCTGGCGGTAGTGGTTAGTGGTTCTCCTGAATACGCGCAATTCCAACTCGGGTTCCTGAGTCTCCGCGCGCAGGTCGCCCCAGGTTGGCGGAATCAATTCGGGTTCATCCGCGTGCGCCCCGAGCTCAAAGAATGCGTCTTTTGCGACGACATCCAAGGTACTGATGGACATCTTTATTTCATCCGCATTGATGGTCCCGACCTTCGCGATCCGGTCGTTCATCGCGACCAGGGGGATCATGTGTTCCTCGAAGTCGCTCTCATCAATAATGGGGAGGGTGTGGGTGTTGTTCATGGTGTGATCTCTCAGGTTCAATGCCGCGCACGCGGCGGATTGGGTTTACTTCCCGCGAACGGTATTGGCTTCGATCCACGTCTCGATATCGTCCCGGCGATAACGCACAGAACGCCCGATGCGAACATGAGGTAGCTCGCGCAGAGGATTGGATTCGAGACGATGGAGACGGGCGGCCTTTAGCGTGCCCGCAGACATACCCAAAGCCTTTGCGGCCTCTGTCTCGGTCACTAGGTGGGGTTTTTGTTTGTCGCTCATCTTGGTGTCCTCACGTCTACGTCGGTTGACGTAAGCACACTCTAGGCGACAGTAATCGCCCTGTCGTATCACTAACCTCGCGGGGAGGTCAGTGACACATCAGGGTAATGCGGGGGAGGGTCTTTCTTTTGCTTCAGATCTTATCGCGCAGCCGGTAGTAAATGCTGCGGGCATGCTCGTAATTGATGTTGAACCGGTCGGCGACGATGGAGCACGCGCACTCCGGATCTTCCATCGCGGAGGGGTAGGAATTGCGAGTCGGGTTCATGCCCTGATCGACAAGACCCTGCACCGCACGGGCGACCGCGAAGTCGCGGAGACGCTTGTTCTCGGCATCGACCCTGTGCTCGCGCTTTCCTTTGCCGACCTTGAGCCCGAGAGCCGTGTCAGCAGACTCCCCGGCGGCGATGGCCCGCAGGGCCGCGACGAACACGGGCATGTAGCCCTCGACCACGCCCTCCAGCCCCTCGGGGGTCTCGCCGGCGAGGTAATCGGCCATCACCCCCGCCAGCCACCGGGCTGACTCGGGGGAATCGCCCTGGGCGGCCTCGTGGGCGTGCGTCTGGAGCGCAGAGTCGGCGAGGATCTGGAATACCCGGTCGAGATCGGAGTCGCTCATGCCGTCGCCTCCCTCACCCGCACAGGGGCGTTCAGGCGGGCCACGGCGGCGGCCTTGTGCTCTGGGGCGAGGTGGGCATAGCGGAGGGTCATCTTGATGTCGGAGTGCCCGAGGAGCTCGCGAACGGTGTTCAAATCCACGCCCGCCATGACCAGCTTGCTCGCAAAGGTGTGCCTGAGATCGTGGAACCGGAACGCCACCAGCGGGGCGTCCACGCAGAGCTTCTGCCAACCGTGGTCGATGTTGTCGAGCCGCTTCCCCTCCTCGCCGGGGAACACGAGCCCGGTCCGGGGCCCTTTGCCCTTCCAGGCGGTCAGGATCCCGAGGGCCTCGTTGTTCATGGGCACGTGCCGGGTCTTGCCCTACTTCGCTCCGGATCCGCGCACGGTGAGCAGGGCACGGTCGAGAGCGACATCCTCCCACGCGAGGTTGAACAGTTCGCCCCTCCGGAGCCCGGTGTTCAGGGCGAGCAGCACGATGGGCTTGAGGTGATCCACGAAGGGCAGGGCGCGGAGGTCGGGCATAAGGGGATAGTCCCGCTCCGATCGCCATGCATTCGCGCTCTCACGGGCCTCGCGGTGCCGTTCCTCACGGGCATCGAGGGCATCGCGCAGACGGATCTCCTCGTCCTCGCTCAGGAACCGGGGACGCCCGAGGTCATCGGTCTTGGTGCGCT
>PWDX01000248.1 GCA_003553245.1 Phycisphaerae bacterium | reverse complement strand
TTCAGCAATGGTTTGTTCCCTGCGATCACAAGCAGCTAAAACACGTTTTCGTAAATCTATAGAATATGCCTTCATAAAAAACATATCGGCAATACGAATACAACAACTTTAATTGCTCTAACCTTGACTGTCTGTGCTAATCGGTGTCGGGAAAATACCGTTTTTTACCAAAAAGAGCCCGAAACATACCAAAACTTACCGACTTTTCATTTGCCTATTTTGCCCAGATTGCTCAGATTGAGGCTTCAGCCGTCCTGTTTACTCCGCCGGATGGCCCACAGGGATGATGTAAAGCGGATCCAATTCCTCTGATAGCCGCAACAGGGCACTTACGGAGTCATCATCAAATGCTCCAATCGGTACAGATGACAAGCCCATTGAAACCGCCTTTAAGTGGACATTTTGAGCCGCATGGCCTACTTCGATATGGACATACCTTTCGGCTCGCTCACCATATCGTCCTTCAGTCCGATCGTAATCAGCCGTAATGACGACGCTGACTGGCGCCTGCGCCACCGAAGCCTGGCCTAATGCAGCCTGCGAAAGCCCGTCCCGCTGATCTTCCTCTGAAACTGTCGCTAAACCGTGCTGTTCCGGCATATAATGATGTACGCCGTTTTTATCAAATACAAACAATTCCAACGGATAAGTCGCCCCAGCCGAAGGTGCGGCCCGAAAAGAACGATCTTCGCAGGTAATCCCCTGTGCCGACCACAGCAGCATGCTCAACTGTTGCTCGCTGAGGTTGTCCGGCTTAAAAGTTCTTACCGAACGCCGTTGTGATATTGCTTGTATCAGCGGAAATTCGAGGTTTTCATTAGGTTCCGGCAATTCTCGGATTACCGTTTCTGCTTCATTCGGGTCGGCTGTCTCTGCCAGACTGTTAGCCGGCCATACAGATAAACCTACAACCACGACTAGAACCGCTACTACCGCCGCACTTGCTAATAAGGCCATTTTTGTTTTTTCATTAGTCATAATCAAAACTCCTTATTAATTTGAATACTTCCTCTTATGCATTTTTTACACTATCATTATTAAAGCCCAATGTCAATCGTACTAAAACAGGGCATTTGAACGGTTGCTATTACCTAAATGCGATTTTATTTGTTCCTGCGGTGAGTCCGTGCGAGGAGCATAAGCCCGGTAATAGCCGCGGCCAGCATAAAAACTACAGCGATAAGGCCGATATAGCGTGCGATTACCTCGTAATTGTGAATTCGCTGGACCGTAGAGCGAAAATCACCTCGCCGGTCGTATATTCCGGCTACTCGCAGCAGAAGTGTCCCACCGCCTATTGCTGAAATAATAATAAATGGAGCCGCTATAGCCGCCACTGTCCGGTGTATTCGGCGCAGTGTCCAAGGCCTTGATACTGGTTTATGGCTGGTACTGGTTTTTTCAGTCATATTGTCCTCCCTTTAATGATTCTGATTTATACTACCACCAACTACTCAAAGATAACACTGCATCTGAGTAATGTCAACCGAGATCAAACTCAGCTATAACCGGAGTATGGTCGCTTGGCCGCTGTCCGAGGCGGGGCTGTTTATCTATAAAGCAACTTTTGCTTTTATCTGCCAGCGGTTTCGTGGCCAGTATGTGATCGAGTCGCCAGCCCCTATTTCGTTCCACAGAGCCTCTCTGTCGGTAGTCCCAGAAAGAATACTGTCCTGGCTGGTCGCAGTGTTTACGAAAAACATCCACAAACCCTAACTGCACCACATTTGAAAAAGCTTTACGGACATCTTCGTGAAAGCACACATGCTCCCGATTGCCCTCAGGATTCCAGAGGTCCGCCTCATTTGGGGCTACATTCATATCCCCAACCCAAACCAGTGGCTCATCGGGTTCAAAATTTTCCTTGAAAAAACGACCTAACCTTTGAAACCAATCTAGCTTATATTGATATTTTTTCGATTCCAAAAATGCGCCTTGGGGGACATAAGTATTGACAATGCTGACGCCTTTTATATCGGCTTTAATCAGCCTTGAACTATCTTTTGGCTCCTCGGCCAGCCCGAACCGTACATTTTTTATTTCGTGGGGACTTATGACCGCCACGCCGTTATATGTTTTTTCACCTTTGAACACATAATTGTATCCCTCAGCGTCAAAATCATCTTTCGGAAAGTCGTGATCCTGAACTTTGGTTTCCTGCAGACACAAAGCGTCCGGCCTATGCAGCCTAAGGCACTCCATAACCACAGGCAGGCGCACCCGCAGAGAATTAACATTAAATGTGATGACTCTCATAATATCTTTCTGATCATTTGCAATTTGCATTGCCGAAAACACCCGCTATTATATGTAATCATAGAGGCAAAGTAAAATCAGCTTCGATTTAAGGCACAGCAATGCACAAAAAATGTGAAAAATACTAAAACTTGCTATTTTTTATTAACACAGCCTCATTTTTGTCGTACAATCAACACTAACTTACTATGAATAATTTGAAAATTATAGGAGAATTAAAATGAAACTATCTACCAGAACAAGGTATGGAGTAAGAGCAATGCTTGAATTGGCTCAACAAGAGGGCCACGGGCCTGTTACGCTCAAAAACATTGCGGCAAACCAGGAAATTTCTATTAAATATCTCGAACAGCTAATAGCTATATTGAGATCAGCAGGTCTTGTTAGAAGTGTCCGAGGGGCAAAGGGAGGCTATTTGCTTGCTAAGCCGGCGAATAAGATTAAGCTAAGTGAATGTTTTGTCGCACTGGAAGGTAAGGTTGTAACCGCAGAATGTGTTACGGATAAGCAGATGTGCGACAGAACAACCGATTGCGCAGCTCGGTATGTCTGGGCCAAAGTGCAGCGGGCCGTGATGGAAATACTTGAGTCTATGACTCTTCAGGATCTTATAAAAAAAGCAGCTAGCTCAAAGAACCAAAAGAAAAAGAAATAAGAGGTTTGATAAATGGCCGCTATATATGAGGATATTACCAGGACAATTGGCTCTACTCCTATTGTCCGAATAAATAAGCTCGGATCTGAAAAGGCTGCTATCTTTGGGAAACTCGAATCGCATAACCCCTCCGGCAGCGTAAAAGACAGGATCGCCATCTCGATGATAAAAGATGGCGAAGAAAAAGGGCTTATCAAAAAGGGAACCGTTATCGTAGAACCTACCAGCGGCAATACAGGAATAGGTCTTGCCTGCGTTTGTGCGGCAAGGGGCCATTGCCTTATACTTACAATGCCAGGATCAATGAGCATTGAAAGGCGCATGTTGCTCGCTATGCTTGGTGCGAAAATAGTTCTTACGCCGGCCGAGGAGGGGATGCGAGGCGCGGTAGAAAAGGCAAAGGAAATACACGAAGATACGCCGGATTCTTTCATGCCCCAACAGTTTAACAACCCCGCCAATCCTAAGATACACCGTGAGACGACGGCCCAGGAGATATGGAACGATATGCAGGGCAATTTTGACTATTTCGTAGCGGGCGTGGGGACTGGCGGCACAATTACAGGCTGCGGTGAGGTATTCAAACAGAAAAACCCGGACATCAAGGTGATTGCTGTCGAGCCCGAAGCTTCGCCTGTGCTTTCCGGCGGAAAACCCGGCCCGCATAAAATACAGGGTGTCGGAGCAGGCTTTGTGCCGGATATTCTCAAACGTGAGGTTATAGATGAAATAATCACTGTGACAGATAATGACGCCATGGAAACGGCCCGCATGCTGGCCTGCAAAGAGGGAATCCTTGCCGGCATCAGCTCTGGTGCGAATGTTTGGGCTGCGATGGAAATATCCAAACGCCCCGAGGCCGAAGGTAAAAATATCGTTGTAATTATTTGTGACACGGGTGAAAGATATATTTCGACAGAGCTTTATAACAAGCTGTAGTAAATGAAAGGTTCGGCCATGCCGGATGATAAGTTGACAAATATGAAAATTGAGCAGCTCGTAGCAAAAATAAACGAAACCTACGAAGGTGATACGGGTATCAATCTTATTGACGCGTCGAATCTGCCTGTGCATACGCGTATAGCAAGGGTGCTCGAGCTTATGATGGAGGTGCTTTTTCCCGGTTATACCGGCAACCGCAAAGTGACTAAATCCAATATAAGCTTTATCATCGGCGATGTGTTATGTCAGTTGGCGGCAGAGCTTCAGAATCAGATAGAATGCGCATGCAAATATCGCTGCCGGCTGGAGGGCAATGAACATTGCCATTGCTCTGATGTGGCCCAGCAGATAACTATGGAAGTGCTGACCGAAATTCCTAAGATTCGCCAAATCCTTAAAAGCGATGTCGCATCAGCATACAGCGGAGATCCCGCTGCCCAGTCATACGAGGAGATAGTGATAAGCTATCCGTGCATCACAGCTATTTCCGTGTATCGAGTGGCGCATGAGTTGTACCTTCGCAATGTGCCGCTGATTCCCCGACTGATGTGCGAGTACGCGCATTCGAAGACCGGTATAGACATACACCCCGGCGCGACAATCGGCAGGAGCTTCTTTATCGACCACGGCACAGGCGTGGTTATCGGCGAAACCACTGTAATTGGTGAAAATGTAAAGCTATATCAGGGAACGACGCTCGGCGCGCTTAGTTTCCCGAAAGATGAGCGTGGTATGGTCATAAAAGGCGGCAAACGCCATCCGACAATTGAAGACAATGTTACAATTTACGCCGAAGCTACACTGCTTGGCGATATTACGATAGGCCATGATAGCGTTGTCGGCGGAAATGTCTGGCTGACGGATTCCGTTCCGCCAAATACCACGGTTTCAATACCTAACCCCGAACTGGTTTACAAGCAGCGAAAAGTAAAGCAAGACACTGACTAACGGAGTACAGTTTTGGAGCAACGCTTAATCGACAAAATACAGCAACTGAAAAAACAGCGTAACGCGGTTATTCTCGCTCATAATTATCAGTTGCAGGATATACAGGATCTGGCCGATATTACCGGCGATTCGCTGGGGCTTAGCAAGCAGGCCGCACAGACCGAAGCCGATACGATAGTTTTCTGCGGTGTTATGTTTATGGCCGAAACGGCAGCGATACTCTCGCCGGACAAAACGGTATTGATCCCCGAAAAGACGGCAGGCTGTCCTATGGCAGATATGATTACCGCCGAGCAGTTGCGCGAGCTGAAGAAACAGCACCCTGATTCGCTCGTGGTTTGTTATGTTAACAGCACCGCTGACATAAAGGCAGAGAGTGATTATTGCTGTACAAGCTCTAACGCCGTTGAGGTTGTCCGTTCATTGCCGAAAGACAAGGAAATTATATTTGTCCCCGACCAGCACTTGGGTAGGCATGTTCAGCAGCAAACCGGCAGGGAGCTTATCCTGTGGCCGGGCTACTGTCCTTCGCATGTGGTGATAACCGTTGAAGACATCAGAGCCGAAAAAAAGCGTTATCCGGACGCGCTGGTTATAACTCATCCCGAATGCAGTGAACCGGTAAAAGAGGCCTCCGATGCTCTGCTCAGTACAGGACAGATGTTGACCTATGTCAGGAACAGCACAGCCAGACGATTCATCGTAGCTACCGAAGTAGGAATGACGCACGCTCTTAAAAAAGTTCGCCCCGATGCCGAATTTATCCCAGCAGGAAGCAGGGCTGTTTGCCCGAATATGAAAAAAATTACTATCGACAAGCTCATCGCCTCGATGGAAGATATGAAATATAAAGTAACCGTTGATAAGGCCGTGGCTGATAAAGCACGGCGATCACTGAAGAGAATGATAGAAATTTTACCGACCGCATAAAGGAAATATTAGATGACAGACAAAAACTATAAGTTAGAGACATTGGCGCTGCACG
>PWDX01000083.1 GCA_003553245.1 Phycisphaerae bacterium | reverse complement strand
GGTTTGTTCCCTGCGATCACAAGCAGCTAAAACACGTTTTCGTAAATCTATAGAATATGCCTTCATAAAAAACATATCGGCAATACGAATACAACAACTTTAATTGCTCTAATAGCGTGTTTTAGCGGATTTTGAGCCATTTTCGGCGAAAGTTATCCCTCAGCCGCTCGTCAAAACGCACCCCCATCCGCTGCGTACTGCTGCAAAATTCACTGTTTCGCAACTCTTTTGTACCCGGTTTGGACCGTGATTTACCCAAACCGACCCAAAACGAACCCAGATAGCCGAGCATACTGCTCTTGAAGTTTTTTTTTCTCGTATGCATATCAGGCCGGCCTCCTCTGAACCGCTTTATTTACATCTCTAAGCAACTCTTCCGTGCTTCGACAGCGGCTTTTATCGGACCATAGCTGTTTTCTTTCCAAAACTCTCGGCTGGGCGTCATAATAACCCTGAACTGCGCCAAAGCCACCCTCAACAGCCCCAAAAGTACGATATCTGCCCTTTATCAACCAGGAACTTACATCATCGTCATGTTCTGCCGGGTATATCAGTGCCACTGCGAATCTGCCGTTGCCGTAATCAGCCAACTGCAATTTAGCCCGACAGGGCGGAGCCGTCTGTTCGGCCATATCGGCCAGACGCTGAAAATCGTCGTTGGCGGTTTTTCCGTTGTCGGCATAAAAAATCAGCCCTTTTTCAAGCTGAAATGTTTCGGCAGGCACGCCTTTTATCTCCATAGTGCCGTCGGGGCTTGCACGGTGGATTTTATATACCTTGCCGTGGGCGCATTTTTCGCTTTCCAGCAGCAGGGCGATTTCATCGGAGGTGTAGCCTACGGCGCAATGGTCGCCAAAATCAAAGATATACAGGCCTACATATTTTTGCGGTTTTTCAAGTTGCGGCAGTTTCATATTGTTTTGCCCTTATTAAAATGTGCCGGCTGTCATTTAACTCTTAGCCGGGCGAATTTTCTTTTGCCAACTCTGATTACCATATTATCAGCAGGGGTTATTTGTTCATTGGGATCGCTGATTTTATCGCCGTCAACGCTTACCGCCGACTGGTTTATCATTCGCTTGGCCTCACCGCCGGAAGATACCAGATTACAATCTGAAAGCAGTTTCTTTATCGGAACGGGTTCGGCGGAAAATGCGAACTCCGGTATATCCTCGGGCAGTTGTCCTTGCGCGAATACCTTTTCAAACTCGGCCGCGGCGTTTTCAGCAGCGTTTTTATCGTAGAACTGTTCGATTATCATTTTGGCCAGCAGAACTTTGGATTCTTTGGGATGGGTTTTCTTGACATTTGTAAGCTCAGCGATTTTCTCCGGCGGCAGGTCAGTCAGCAGGGTGAAGTAATTTTCCATCATTTCATCGGAAATACTCATTATTTTGCCGAACATCTGGGCCGGTTCATCGGTTACGCCGACATAATTACCTTTCGATTTGCTCATTTTTTCCTTGCCGTCCAGACCAACGAGAATCGGCATTGTTATGGCGATTTGAGGCTCTTCGTCATAGACTCGCTGTAATTCGCGGCCTGCAAGGTTGTTGAAAGTCTGGTCTGTACCGCCGAGCTCGACATCGCTTTTTATCATAACCGAATCGTACGCCTGCATCAGCGGATAGAGAAACTCATGCAGGCCGATAGGGTCACCTTTTTTGTAGCGTATCTCAAAAGTGTCGCGTTCGAGCATCCGTGCGACAGTAATGTTGCTTGCTAATTTTATTATGTCGGCCAAACGCAGATCGGCCAGCCATTCGCTGTTGTAGCGGACTTCAAGTTTATCCTGTGATGTGTCGAGTATTTTGCCGGCCTGGGTGAAATATGTTTCGGCGTTTGTCTTTATATCCTCGGCGGTCAGCATCGGACGGGTTGTGTTCTGGCCTGTAGGGTCGCCGATTCTGGCGGTGTAGTCGCCGATAATGAGGACAGCACGGTGGCCTAAATCCTGAAACTGGCGCATTTTGCGCAGTACAACGGTATGGCCGAGGTGTATATCAGGCGAAGTCGGGTCCAAGCCGAGCTTAATTCGCAGTTGCTTGCCGGTTTTGGCCGCGGTTTTGAGTTTTTCCGCCAGCTCGGCTTCTGTGTAGATTTCAACTGCGCCCCGTTTTAGTGTATTCAGTTGTTCTGGTTCGAGTGTTTTCATAATTTCCTGTCGTTTTTTGCGCTGAAAGGCATAGAGACTAATAAAATTCATTTTCTTCAAAGCTTACATCGAAGCCAGATTATAGAGCGACAGGGCAGTTTAATCAAGAGCGAAGAAAAGGTCTGGGTTTCACCCAGCACCGGTATGATGTTTATTTTGCTTCCTGGATAACCTCATAGTCTGCGTCGATGATAGCCCGGAAGCTGTCCGAAGCAGTGTTGTAATCGACCACATCCACCCTGAAAGGCAGATCGGATTCCTCAAATGCTTCGCGAATAAGTGTTTTAGTTCGCCGGCTCAATTTTGTTTGACAAATAACTGCCAGGTCCAGATCGGAGTGCTTTTTGGCAGAGCCGGTAACCCTGGAGCCGAAAGCCCGGACTTCACAGTCGTCGAGATGTTCGGCGAGTATTCGCTTTAATGTTTGCAGGTGTTTTTCATCTATGTCAGGCATTGCGGGCTTCTAATGCATTTAGCAAGGCTTTTGCGTCGGTGATAAAATCCTGCGCAGCAGCGAATACTTCTTCTGCGGTTTCATTGTCATAAGTATGAACCGTTTCGTTTCGAGCATCGTGATACTCCATCCATCGGTCAATATCGTCAATCAATTGGTTTTCAGTGCTTAGGCGAAAAAGCTCCCGACGAGTAACGCCCTCGGCATATTCCCTACCGAGATTGATCTGAAGCCAGCGCCTCATAAACTTCCAGCACAGTTCATAAGTAAACTCAAAGTTTTGTATGACCCCGGCTCTTACAGTTTCCTTAGTGTCATCATCTAGGCTGGAGTTTCTGCTTTTGTGAGCCACTTTCAGCGTTCGTTCGAGAGAATCAATAGCTTTTGCAAGACTGCTAAGGTCAAGTTCCATCTGTTGGGCCTCCAAATATGTTTACGAAAATATACATCGGCAGGGGGCCTGGTTCAAGGGAAAGTTTTGAGTTTTGAACTATGTGTTAATAGCTTCAAGGGGGGTTCATTAAATTTATGGGCCTTTGCTGGGTTATAAAAAAAGCCGCTCATTGATCGAACGGCTGGTTTGGGTGTGGGTTGCTGCCTGTCGTCATCAGCACAAAGCTATATAGCTTGCAATTGCCAGCAGCAGAATTCTTCTTTTGTTAATTGTGAACGGCAACCACTTTTCGTAATAAAAATTCTTCATCGTCACCATGAGTTTTCCCCCAAAAAAAGCCTTTCATCAATGGTTGCATTATACCCAAAAAAGGGCTTTAGCACCAAGAAAAAAATGCCTTTAGGCATCTAAGTACAGCTACAGAAAGGTTTTAGGGCAATAAAAAAATGACGATTCCTTGTTTGGTAAAGACGCGATTGATTCGTAGTTAAAGCGGCGGTTCAATTGCCTCGGATACTTTGGGTGTGCGAAATTTCGAATGAGGTGATGATGAAAAATCAACCCATCCACAAGGTCCCATAAGATATGTTATGTTTCATTCAGCTGTTTTTGTGCCGGCCAAGTTTTTTTTACAAAATCTTGTTGCGGAGGTAAATTTGTTAGTCTGGGGCCAACAAGCTATTTCATAAGGCGTGATCTGCCGCTACATCTGTTAGGCTTTCCCACATTGCTGTTTCTCTGTGGAGCAGGCCCAGGTTTTGCAATACGACGGAGATATTTACGCCGGCGTCGGAGCCTGCATAGTTGTCTTCGAGTTGGCGTTCAAGATTCAGCATTGAGGATGCGAATTTTACGCGGTCGGCATACAGCAAGGCTGTTTTGTAATGTAAATCGAGCATCTTCGGTTCAAAATATGTGTCTGCGGTAAGGTGGTTTATGGCAGGTTCTTTCTGGCCAGTCTGGTGGAGGCATATTGCCAGTTTAGTCTGTGCACGGTGATGCGAAGGGTTTATTTGCAGCGTTTTGCAAAGCAATTCGGCAGCGCGTTCAAATTGTGACAGTGACATAAACAGGATCGCCAATCGATATCGCAACTGCGGGTCGTTTTGGTTATACGGCAAACGGCAACTATGTGCATCGATAACCTGATCAAGGCATTGGCTGTAATCTGCTTGCAGAGGTTCGTTTTCGAACAATTTGCTGTTTTGGGCAAGTTTTAACGAGGCGGCTTCTGCCATCAATATAGCGCTGTTTGGATGGATAGCGGCGGCCAGCGATAGCGTTGCTTCTGCCTGATCCTGCCGCCCTGCCTTTGCCTGTGATATGCAAAGTCCGATATATGCATCGATTATCTGGTCGTTTATTTCCATTGATTTGTTGAATTGTTTGGCGGCAAGCTCTGCCTGGTGCATTTGCAAATGTAAAGTGCCGAGTTTGATATTGATTTCGAGACAATCGGGAGAAAGTTCGAGCGCCTGCTGATACTTAATTAATGCCTGATCGGGGCAGTCGGCCATTTTCAGGGCGTCGCCGTATTTTGCGAGCGTCTGTGCTGATGGTCTTTCCTGTAGGCTAAGTGATTCGAGCAGTTCGCATGCACGGTAGGCATCGCCCTGCTCAATGAGATCATCAATATCGTCGGGTTCCTGTGCAAAATTGTCGGGATGTATTAGTATGGCCTTGTTGAAAGTGTCGTCGGCCTGGTCAAATCGGTTCTGGGCCAGGTACAGATGGCCCAGAAGTATCAGCGTGCTGACATCGTCGGGATGCTCGAATATTAGCTGTTCGTACTCATCGGCAGCTTTTTCATACTGGCAGTTTTTCAGATATATTGCTGCAAGGCGCTGGTGCGGTAAATGCAGATAGTTTTTGAATTTAAGACAATCGTGATAGAACTGTGCAGCCTGGCTTTCTCTTTGGAGTTGTTCACAGCACAAGCCAAGTATGTAGGCGGCAAGTGTGTTTGCCGGTTGGGTGCGGAACAGCTTCGCGAGGATCTGCGACGCGGTTTCGGTTTGGGTGCTTTGCAAAGCAAAAGCTGCCTCGGCCATTTGTCCTTTTGCGCACTGGGGAAATTCAAACTGATAAAGACGAAGCATATCCCTGGCAGATTCGTCTTTTCCCTGCTGTGCCAGGCTTGCGATTTCTCTGACCACCTGAGCACGGGCCAATGATGGATATGAAACCTCACACAACCAGTGCCATATAAGTTCTGCAGGGTCAGCAGTTATCGCCCTGCCGAGAATTTCGAATATTTTGCTCATTTATGAACCTGTAAAATAATTGCGAGTCTTTTATTCGTTTATGATTATGGTATCGGCTTGAGCTTATTGCGGGTTAAGCATGCGGCGGGAGCAAACCTACAGAAAGTTTTAATTTGACGCCCGTCTGGGGCATTTCTACTCTATGTAGGGATTGTATTGATTTTCAGCGTGGAGGTGTGACGGCGGGGGATTTTTAATGCTTGTGGGTTGCCGAGAGTTTTGTTATATATTCGAGCTTCAGGATTAAAAATTTTTCAGAGTTGCATTTATGTTGTTAAGGAGCTATTGCAATGATTTCAGCATTGGAACAGTATGATCCACAGATATATGAACTTATTCGTCAGGAAGAGGCTCGTCAGAGCGGAGCTATACGGCTGATTCCGAGCGAGAACTATACCTCCAAGGCGGTGATGCTTGCCAGCGGAAGCTGTCTGACTAATAAGTATTCTGAAGGTTATCCGGGTAAGCGTTATTATGAAGGTCAGCAGGTAACGGACTTGATAGAGACTGTCGCAAGGAATCG
>PWDX01000133.1 GCA_003553245.1 Phycisphaerae bacterium | reverse complement strand
GAACAACGTTGTAGAACTCCATGAGCCCGTTTTCTGTGTTCTCGGTAACCTTCTCTAAGTCACCCATTCCTGCAGTTGAGAATCCAACCTTTCCACCGCTTTCAAGAATCTCTTCAGCCAACTTCCCGTTATCACCAACGAAAATAGCATCGGCCCAAACGAGATTGTTATTCTGATCCATGCGAAGATTCGACCAAACAACGGCTGTGTCTTTGAATGCGGGATCTGCATCACCTACTGGATGGTCTGCAAGACCTGTTCCACCTTCCCAAACATGCTTTTGATCGTTAATTACTCGCTCCCAAAGACCTTTGGGATAGTTGCGTCTATTGATGTTGACGTGATCGAATCGACTGATTGGGAATGACCACTTGCTTTTACCAAAGCCTTTTTCAACAAGTTTGGAGGCGCTTTCCATGAGTTTGGAATTGCCTGATTGCTTTGCTTGCTGTGTAATGGCTTCGGCCAACTGGTTTTTCTCTTCTTTACTGAGAGTTGATTGCTTGATCGCCTGCGCAGATGAAACTGACACCTGCTCGTAAATCTTCTGCTTCTTAATAACGTTATTATGTGCCATATACTCGTTTATCCTTGTAAATGTCGCGCATTCTTTGTGTATATAAATTAGTATACATTACTGCGCAACCTTTATCCGTGTAGTTTACCCGACGTATCCTCGCGGGCTTCTGTAACTGCTTGAAATACAATTTTCATTGGATCAGTAACTGAGTTCTCATTTGCAATACGATAATGCCGTGTTCCGTTTTGTCCTTCGGTCAAACGATGTCGCACTGATGCTTTCAATAGAACATTAGATCTAATCTCTTTGTATTGTTCAGTTATTCTTCGGGCTTTGTCTCTTCCCCTCTTACCCTCGTAAAGGCGGCGACTCTTCCTCAGGTAGTCCCCCATGGTAGATTCGAGCGCCTCGATTCCGCCCATGTCTTCATCGCCTTCCTCTTCTCCTTCCTCATCTTCTGCTTCAACATTATCTTTACGAACCAGATTCATCCACTTGTCTAATTCAGGACCATCGACAAAGCTGAGTTTCATCATAACATCCTTGGCTACCTCAAAAGGCAAGGGCCCATCGACACCCATAACAGATGAAATGGTATCTAGCACGTCTGTTGCCAACTGCAACGTTGAACTCTTGATATTGACACGTGATTCATCTACTTCTGTGTTGGGGAAGTTCATAGTGAGCTTAAAGGGTTCTGTATGATCAAAGTCGCCGGTGATAGCCATGTGAAGTCTTATGATGTCGCTGAGACCGTCAAGAAACGCTGTCTGTAGTGAATATACACGGCGGGCAAAAGGCTTGTGCTGTTCTGTTAAGCTGACACCTGAATTACCAAAACCACCCCATTCTTGGACAAGATATCCTTTAGGAGCTCCGCTAGCAATGGCCACGCGATCTGTTAAAAGCTCGATGTCCCCCACGAAGTCTAGCTCGACCTTACTTTCATGAATGTTAAGATCCATCAGACCATCTGAACTCCAGATGGTTGACATCAGTGAGTAAGGATCACTTGCTATGTCAGGGAAGTCATAACCCTGATTCTCGTACATCTCTCGCACCTTATTGATGCGATCAAACTGGTCTGCCTCACTCATCGATCCTGTAGTATGGACCTTCATCTCTCTTACAGGGAAGCTCATGATACGAGCCATGGCCTGTAATATATAAGAGGAACTCATCTGTTTGAATGGGGCTAAGGCTCTTTGGAAGTTGCTTTTACCATAAGGGAAGAACTCACTCCGAGAAGGGTTCAAACGAAAATGATAAGCGCTCCACGGTGGAACGATCTCTCCTGCTATGTCAAATCCGAAAAGGTATGTGTCAAACAGATCAGCAAAGTCCTGGATCTTGTCGGCTTCAATCATGTCCAGTAGCTTGGAAATCTTGGCGTCTCTATGACGTTGAGTTTGCCATCCTTGATGCAGGTCCTCGAGGCGCTCTTTTACTTTGAGAGGATTGAACTCGATCCGCTCATAAAGCATGCGAGGATGAACTGGTTTCACACCAAGTATACCTTGATCTGTTACCTTCAATCCCCAAAGTCCGTCTCCATAGTATCCTATGTTAAAGATGGTATCTGCTGCCTTCTGATGATTGATGTCCCATTCATTGAGGCACTTGTATATGTAATCTGTGTGTTCTTGAGAAACTCCTTCCGCGGTGATCAAATTCTCTTGCTGGTCAACCTGCGTGGCCTCATCAGCCATCATATCAGCAACTGCTGATATGAAGGGATCATTATTATACATAAAGTCAAGAGAATTATACCTCTCCTGTTTATCTCTAAGGGTCTCAGTTGATTCATACGTGTCACTTACGTAAGCGTTGAATAGCTTGCCTAATTCGCCGCTAAGCTGTGTAGGGATGCTCTTCTGTTGACCTGTTCGAGGATCGCGAAAGGTATTTAGCTTCTCAATGTCGTCCCTGTTGCCCATTCCATAGGCCAGAGATCGTCCTCGGGCTAACTGATCCTTAGAGTCTCTATTAACGCGCAGACCGAACAACCCAAACAGCTTATCACCCAGTGATCGAGATTTGCCTTTGGTCGTGGCCGTTTGTCTGGCCTGTCGTAGTGCCTTATCATAGAAATCTTTGGAGATCGTATGCTGGTCGTTATTTTGTGTTGGCATTCTTTATTTGCTCCTTGAAGGAGTTTTTATGTGGCTGGGACATGGCTCGTTTTCCTGCATCATAGGTTGCAGCCTCTTCCGACCCAGCGCGATGATGAGCGGGAATTACAACAGAACTCGCGCCGAAATTCTTATAGGCCCATCTTCCAGAAGGTGTTTTCACTCTCTTAGGTACCTCTTGACCTTGGTCAACAGTTACATCGACTGTTTCACCCGTTTCTCTACAAATGAATTCATGGATAATCATTACACGGTCTCCTCCGTTATTTCCAATTCCTTGTCCGTTATCAGATGGAATGAGTTGATTAGTTGTTTGTTGATTTCAGTGTGTGGGAGCTTTTCCAGAATGTTCTTTTTGATACCCGCATCCTCATGTGTATTGTACCACCACTGCAATGCCTCGTACGTAAAAGTATAGACGCGTGAGTTGCGTGGTATGTAGCATAAAAGAATCACCCAGAAGTGAGCTTTCACATTCAATAAGTCCTTCAGGCTCTGCATGGTCTCTAACTGATGACCTCTTGAGCCTTCGAAGATCTCTTTCACGTTGAAAGACTGTAACCCTTTTACCCGTTTGGCTTCCCAATACAACGGAAGTCCATAGTGTACCCCAAAGCCGTCAAATGGACGTCGTTGCTGTTTTCCTCCTCCAACATCACTTATTTTGTAGGCATACCCATTATGCTGAATGATGGAGTTACGTATTACGGTATTGAATTTTGCTTCATTCACACTAATTAGTGATAGGGGTTAAATCCTCAAAATATCAACACATAGGAGAATATACAATGGCATATCTAAACGATCGCGTTTTGGATTTCGGACTTGATGCGCTAACGCAAGAGGTTAATCGACTTGATATTTGCTCGGACATGCCGAGTGATTACGGAGAAGCAACAGACACTTACTCTTTGGGTAATAAAACATCTCATTCAGTAGGTTCACCTGCGCCTGGTGACCCCGACGGACGACAGGTCGAATCAGCACCGGTAGAAGAAGGGTCAGTCACTGCCACAGGTGAGGCTCGATGGTACGCTCTGAGCGATACTTCCAATAACCGGCTTCTGGCTGCAGGTCAGCTGACTAATCAGCAAGTCGTTACCGATGGTAACGAGTTCACTCTGACATCCTTTACCATTAGAATACCGGCGCCAGAGTAAACCTCTGGCTTCGGCCTATCTCTTAATATAGGATAATTACTATGACAAAACAAGAACTGCTTGACGATCTTGCTGGACGCTCGTTCGTAAAGAAAATTGCGGACCCTCAATTGATAGAAGAAAAACCGGACGGGTCAAAATGGTATACTGTTAACGTTGCGGAGGCCTATCAAAATGTAGCTAACTTTCGAAACGTGGACTTTTATGTATTCGACGAAAATACAGAAGAAGAAGTGGCATATTACCGTAACACTGATCCTCGATTGGGAGTATCGCCTAACCAACTTAAAGATGGTATTCGCAAGTATCTCGAGACTTTGAATGATGTTGCTGCATGGAATTTTCGACGGGCAGAAGAATATTTCGGCAAGGCGGTAGTAGAGGTACTGTTGTATAGCGAAGAAGAAGGAAAAGTAATACCGGCGCTTTACCTCTTAGACCGTCTTGAAGACGGAACCTTTACTCATAAACATATCGACATTTCTTCCGAAATAGTCATGAAGACGTCTGATATATAATATCTCCAAAAGGGTGGCCTTCACTTTATGTCTTTAGCTGACCAGGGGTGGAATTACAAAATATCAGTAACCATCGAGGCCACTCAGGTTCTCGAAGACACCACTGATTTTATTGCTGTAATCACTCAAGATTACAACCCAATACTCAAAGAACCAGACAACTTTCTTAATCTTGACAGTCCTCGTCCATTGGCATTTTCTAATGGTCAGGATCTTCGTGTGTCCTTTGATAAAGAAGGAAACGATCTTCTAAGTTTCGATCTTGTATCTATAGAAACAGTCGATACAGAAGATAACTTAGGGAACTCTGAATTATTGCTTCACGTAAGAGTCCCTTCTGTTAGCTCCTCTTCAAGGTTATCCAATCGTCTTTGGCTTTGGTGGGGGAATGATCAAGCCGAAGAAATAGGTCCGGATGATCCTTTAGGACAATATGCCGTATATAGAAATGATATAGCAGGCATCTTGTATTCTCCAGAAGGAGGTATTCTTAATGGGAGTGATGATCGTACCGAAAACGTGCTATTAGGTATACAAGATGATGCGACATTAGAGATACCTCCTTCACCTCTAGTGGAAGGATTAAATATCCCTGCCACAAAGACTACCAGCGGAGGGAAAATAACTATACAGGAAGACAGTCAGCCCGACTTACCGAATCAGCTGACCTTCTCTCTGTTCCATTATTTCCAAGCTGGAAGTAATAGAGATGGATATATTTTATCCGTTGACTCGGGAGGATCTCCCCGTAGTTATTTGTTCATCCCTCAAGACACAAACAATTTACAATTATGGGTGGGCGGTGCGCAACGCATATCTATCCCTAATGCTTTGATAGCCGATCAATGGAACTATATAGGGCTGCGAAGAGACATAGACGGTATATACCATCTAACAGTTAACGATATTGTTGACTCAGCACCGGGACCTTCTTATACCTTAGAAGGTACACGGCCTTTTTTAACGTCTACTTTAGGTAGAGATACAGGTAACGGACGTGCACCTATTGGGTGGACTCAATACATGTCCATCTTCGATGGAGATAAAGGTCAGGGGTGGATTGAGGCTACTCGCGATTCCGTATTCAATAAAGACGATGTTTATCAGTGGGGATATGTATTTTATCCCGAAGGATTCTCAACCGGGCGACCTGTTGTTAATACCTCTGAGATTCGTAAAGGTCACCAGTTTGAAGTTGATGATGTTGTCACAGGTCATCCTCAATTAGGTACATCGGAGATTCAATCTCAGCCTGCTTTTATCCCGGAAGATACTATAACAGGCCGGCCGGAAGTAGGAATTCCTTTACTTGAGCAAACCCACTTTTTCGACAGTGCCAATATCACAACAGGTTCAGCGGAAATAGAAAGCCCCGCACTCTTCCAAGAACACGATCTTGGACGTCCAGATGATGTGGCTACTGGGGCTGTGAAAATAGAGTCCCCTGTATTTCGAGAGAGGCATCTGTTTGAAGCACAAGGGATTGAAACAGGGAGACCTATACAGCCAATCGGGATAGCATCAGTAAG
>PWDX01000114.1 GCA_003553245.1 Phycisphaerae bacterium | reverse complement strand
TATAATGATCCCGGATCGAGCCTGAGCAGCGGCTGTCGCCACGCCGTCGAGACCGCTTTAGCACAGAGGCTCTTGCCGGCGCCCTGAACACCGAGCATCAGCAAGCCTCTCGGGGAGGTTAACCCGAATTCACCGGCATCTTCGGAGAAAGCATTTTTGCGGTCGCGGAGCCACTTTTTCAGGTTGTTCATACCGCCTATGGCATCGAGTTCTAGTGGTGTTTCTATGTATTCGAGCAGGCCGCTGCTTTGAACGATACGGCGCTTGTTAGAAATGACCTTGTTTATATCATCTTCACAAAGTTTTCTGTCCAGCGCGATAGCATCGATAACTACCTGGCGGGCTTGTCGTCGTGTGAGTCCGAGCAGGTTTTTTATGATAGCATTGAAACCTTTTTTGCCGATTTCGATGGTGATGGGGCTGTCTTTATGAAATTCTTTGACAGTATCGCGGGCAATTTGCTCGATTTCCTTTTCATCAGGCAATGACAGTTCGAAAGGATGGGCATAGGACTTTATCACGCCGGGCAGGTTGTCCTCACGGTCTATCATAATGAGGATTCGTGAGTCTTGAGCAAAATCATTGATTAAATCTCGCAGCGATCGCAAGGCATTGCCTGCGCGTATATGCTCGGCAAGATCAAGAGTTATGCAAATCGCTCCATCATCAACCGCGGCCAGATTACACAGGCCCGAGTAAGGCTGGCCGGTCTCGGCTATAGCCGGGCTTTGCTGAAGCAATCCATCCCGCACGCCGGTTCCAGCCGACCAGAGCCAGAGGTCTCGCGAAAGCTTCATCGCGACATTGCGGATAACCTCAAGTGCGTATTGTTCTTCTGCCGTAACAATTGAAATGCAGTTATGCCGGCTGGTGATGAGCTTTTCGAGATTTTTAACATCACTCATAGCCAAAACCCTTTCACAATTTGACCTGCCGACCTTTGTTTTATGCGGTTCGCAGTTGGGCGGCGGTTTTTTCATTCAGATTCTTTATTATTCCGGCCTCATAGCTGTCCACTGTTTCGTGTGTCAGCGTGCCGTCCTCGTCTCTGAATCGAAGTGACAGTGTCACGGACTTTTTGCCTTTTTCAATTCCTTTGCCGCGGTATATCTCAATGAAGTTTATATCCTGAAGAATTGCAGGGGCTGTCTCTTTGATAGCCTCGCCAATCTGCGCCCAGGAAACTTGCTCATCAACGATTATTGAAAGGTCGCGGTCTATGGCCGGGAAACGCGGAAGCGGCTTGACTTCAACATCTTCCTTGCGAATTTCAGACAGTGTTTGCAGATCCAACTGCGCCGCGACAGGCAAAGCTTCCTTAAAATCAAAATGGCCCCTTACTTTCTCGGAAACGACTCCTGCCCAGCCGATGTATTTGCCGTTAACGAAAATCTCAGCCCCTGCCTGAGCCCATCTAAGTTGGGCAGGCTCGAAGTTGATCTTCGCTTCAGAATTGAGATTCTGCATCAACCCTTCAACCGCGCCTTTTAACTGGCGAAAGTCGCCATCGGAAGCTAGGGCAAGTTTGTCTCTTTCATCGGGAAGTTTGTCTTTTGTTTCTGCCGGTGCATAAGTATCGGCAAATTCAAAAATTCGGCAGGGTGTGTTTCGTGCGTTGAGATTTGTCTTAATCACACCCATAAGCGAACCAAGCAGGTTATCGCGCAACAGATTTTGGCTCTTGCGGGTAACATCTTTTACGCTAAGAAGTTTCTGGGCATCCGTCGAGAACAGCTCGGCCGTGGCAGAGTCGGTAAAACTGACGGTAACAGTTTCATAATAGCCGCAACTGTTGAGATAGTGACCAATCTGGGCGGTAAGTTTTTCACGAGTGTCAACCGGTGTTACTTCGATTGCTATTTTTTTTTGGGTTGGAATATTGTCGTAGCCGTGGACGCGGGCGACTTCCTCGATAAGGTCAGCTTCGCGACTAACATCTGCCCTTCGCCACGAAGGAACGGTGCAGATAAGCTCGCCGTCTTCTCGGTATGGGTTAAAGCCCAGGTCGTTGAGGATAGTCATCGTCGTTTCTTCTGGTATTTCTATTCCCAGCAACTTTTTAAGCCGTTTGAGCCGTAGAGTAACGCCGAGTTTTTTTGACTTTGCTGGATATATGTCAATAATGCCTTTTGCGACTTTACCGCCTGCAAGCTGCGTTATGAGCTGGGCTGTTCTTTTTGCGGCTCTGTGGATGTTTTCGATATCAATGCTTCGTTCAAAACGAAAAGCGGCGTCGGACGGCAGGTTCAGCTTTCGGCTTGTTGTACGAACGGTAACAGGGTTGAAATATGCGTCTTCCAGCAATATCGATGTAGTTGTGTCACTGACTTCCGTATCCAGGCCGCCCATCACCCCGGCGATAGCGATCGGGCCCTTTGAGTCAGCAATGATAAGCATTTGATCGTCAAGCTCGCACTGAGTACCGTCGATGCTGGTCAGCTTTTCGCCTTTTCTGGCGCGTCTTACAATAATTTTATGGTCTGTGATTTTTTTATAATCGAAAGCGTGCGGGGGCTGGCCTGTTTCCATCATTGCGTAATTGGTCGCGTCCACCACATTGTTGACACTCCGCATCCCCACCGCCTCCAGACGCTTAACCAGCCAGTCCGGTGAAGGGCCTACCTTTACATCTGTTATGATCATGCCGGTATATCTACCGCACAGATCAGGATTATCGATTTGGATTTGTGCAATATCCTGCGCAGCTTTCTCGGACTCGTCCAGTCTGATTTGGGGCATTTTAATATCTTTGCCTGTTACAGCGGAGATTTCACGGGCGATACCGATATAGCCCAGGCAATCGCCGCGGTTGCTTGTAATCTCAGCGTCGATAACCATGTCATCGCCTTTTTGCTCTATTCCTTCACAGGGAAAGCCCAGGTCGCTAAGCATGTCGGCAACCTGTTGTGCTGACAAATCGAAATCAATATAATCGCTTAACCATTCAAGAGATATTTTCATTTTTCCGCCTTAACAAAATACAATTATCAAATATAATCAACCTGCCGTTCGATTTGGCTAACAATCTTTTCGGCAGTAACACTTTTATCAGCAATAGGCCACTGTTGCCATTTACCCTTGCGCGTAAGTATCTGCACCTGGCTTTGCTCTGCTGAGATTGCTTCTGGTGTATTGGCAACTATCATATCCAGATTTTTTTCCGCCATTTTCTGCTCTGCTCGCGCCTTAATATCAATATCCTCCAGTGCAAAACCCACCAACAACTGTCCTTGTTGCCTGTGATCAGCTGCCCACAGCAGAATATCGCGCGTTGGGATAAGGCGAACGGTCAGTTCATCACCTGACTTCCTGATTTTCGTTGGGCTTGGCCCGGCTGGGGTGTAATCGGCAACGGCCGCTGCCATCACAAGAATATCGCAACCATCAAAATTCTCCATCACCGCTTCGAACATCTCGGCTGCGCTTTCTACATAAATAACCTTCACAGATTCGGCAACGGCAAGATGTCCGGCAGTGCTTATCAGAGTAACATCGTGACCTTTATTAACTGCGGCCTGAGCAATTGCATGTCCCATCCTTCCGCTGCTGGCATTGGAAATATAACGAACCGGATCAATGTATTCCCGTGTCCCCCCGGCTGTTATCAGAAAACGCATCAAACCACCTCAACTCATCTGTTTTTTATCTCGCCAGCAATCTTATTTATCAAATCCAGAATACTCTCGGGCTGTGTCATTCTCCCGATGCCTTCGGTTCCGCATGCCAGATGACCGGTTTCGGGCCCTGCCAGCTCCCAGCCCAACTGACGAATAAATGATATATTCCGCTGTACAGCCGGATTGTCCCACATCCTCTCATTCATCGCCGGAGCAATAACCCACGGCTTTTGCCAGCACGCGCATGCAGCCGTGCTAAGCAAATCATCACATATACCCCCTGCTATTTTGCCGATGATATCGGCGGTAGCCGGAGCAATAACCGCAACATCCGCCCAGTCGGCCAGACTTATATGCGCGGCGTTATGCTCAGTTGAATCGTTCCACATAATTGTATAAACATCGCCGCGAGTAACCGCCTCAAAGCTATGCGTCGTTACCATTTTGCAGGCGCTTTCAGTAAGCACTGTCCGCACCTGCGCACCTGCCTGGGTCAGTTTGCTTGCAAGATCAACGGCCTTATACGCCGCCACCCCGCCGGTTACGCCCAGCATAATATTCAGACCCTTGAGATTGCCGCTTGATTGGCTCATTGCTATTGACCGGCCTTATCAGGAACTTGGGCCTGCTCGTCAACAGCGATTTTATCTTCTAATATCTCGCGAACAGCTATTTCGATAGGCAATAATCCCTTTGTGTCATCAATGAGAGGCCTTGCTCCGCCGACAAGCTCAGCCAGCCTCCGCTGTATGAGGGCGGTAAGACGATACCTGCCGCCTACCTTATCGAGGATTTCAGTGTTCTTAAGCTCTTCTATCATATGTCGCTCCGTTTAACTGTGAACAATATCTATTACTTCGTTTATCGCTTTTTCAAGATCGTCATTGACGACCCACTTATCATACCAGCCCTTAGCCTGTTCTATTTCTTTCTCCGCACCGCCAAGGCGGACACTGGCAACCTCTTTTTCGTCCCTGCCCCGCTTATACATCCGCTCGGCAAGCTGCTCAGGACTTGGCGGCATAATAAATATCAAAACCGCGTCGGGCCTGGCCTGTTTAATCTGCCTGCCGCCCTGAACATCTATCTCCAGTAAAACATTGCCGCCGTGTTCAAGCCGCTGCTCGACCTTATCTCTGGGCGTACCATAAAGATTTCCATAAACCTCGGCCCATTCCAGAAATCTGCCCTGCTCAATTCCGTGCTCGAATTCTTCCCTGCTGATAAACCAATAATCTCTGCCATGAACTTCCTGTTCGCTTTTTGGTCTGGTCGTGGCCGAGACGCTTAAATAAACATCTTCACATCGTCGAATAACTTCTCGGGTTATCGTACTTTTACCAACTCCCGAAGGGCCGCTTATTACATAAAGCCCCGCCTTGTTATTTCTATTTTCAGCCATCGCACCCGCTTATTCGATATTCTGAACCTGCTCTTTTATGCGGTCAATCTGACACTTTATGTCTACAACCCAGTGTGATATCTCCAGGTCCGACGACTTGCTGCCTATAGTATTAGCCTCTCGCAAAAGCTCCTGCGCCAGAAAATCAAGCCTACGCCCTGCCGGACCGCCCTGATTTTCACAAATATCCTCGAACTGAGCAAGATGCGAGTTCAACCTGCTGATTTCCTCGGATATATCAGAACGCTCGGCAAAAACTGCAACCTCACGAGCCAGCGTCGTCTCATCCAGACTTATCTGTGCAGATGCCAACAGCTCATTTACCCGCCGCTGAAGCCGTTCCTGGTACTCCTTTTTGGCAGTTCTTTCCCGAGACTTTATCTTTTCCAGGCCTTGCCTGACTATATCGCAGCAATCTTTCAGATCTGTCGCCAGCGCCTCACCTTCGGTATTTCGCATCTTTGTCAGTTCTTCAATAGCTTCTCCGGTAAGCTTCAGAACCTTATCTTTTATAGCCTGCGCCTCAGCATCACTCGGCACAAGCGGCAAAAGCATACCCGGTAACAATAATAACTGCGACATATCAATCGTGTAATCAGCACCCGCCTCGGTGCCTAACTGTTTGAGCTTTGTTGCACATGCCTTTACAGCAGGCGCATTTATTTCCAGAGCCGATTCGCTGCCTATGCCCGCCGTGCGAAGCGTATAATTGACCATTCCGCGTTCGATAGAGCCGCGCAACAGCCGTTCGATATCTTCTTCAGCAAAGCCATGTCCTGGCTGCTCGTTAATTTCAGCAGGCTCGGGTTTATCGCTCTGTTGCGAAGAATTATCAATATCACCTGTAATTTGCTGTAATTGACAAAGTAAATCAGACAC
>PWDX01000026.1 GCA_003553245.1 Phycisphaerae bacterium | reverse complement strand
TTTGACGCGTTTCCAGGTTCTATCGTTATGACTACGAACTGTCTGCAAAAGCCCAAGGAAAGCTACAAAAACAGGTTGTTCACCAGCGGACTGGTTGGCTGGGAAGGCGTGAGGCATATAGACGACGGAGATTTTACGCCGGCGATAGAGGCGGCTCTCGCGCAGCCGGGCTTTACTGAAGATGCGCCGGAGAAGTCGATACTGTGCGGATTCGGCCATAACGCGGTGATGGGCGTGGCTGATAAGGTTGTCGAGCTGGTCAAGGCAGGGAAGATTCGGCATTTCTTCCTGATAGGCGGCTGTGACGGGGCCAAGCCCGGGCGGAATTATTATACCCAGATGGCTGAGGCGGTGCCGGATGATTGTGTGATACTGACGCTGGCGTGCGGGAAGTACAGGTTTAATAAGCTCGACTTTGGCGATATTGACGGGATACCTCGATTGTTGGATGTAGGCCAGTGTAATGACGCTTATTCGGCTATTCAGATTGCCGTTGCGCTGTCTAAGGCGTTTGGCGTGGGCGTTAATGAATTGCCGCTTTCGTTTGTTGTTTCGTGGTTTGAGCAGAAGGCGGTGGCGATATTGCTGACGCTGCTTTATCTGGATATTAAGAATATCAAGCTTGGGCCTACGCTTCCGGCGTTTGTCAGTCCGAATGTCTTGAATGTACTGGTAGAGAAGTTCGGCATCGCACCGGTTAAGACGGTCGAAGAAGATCTGGCCGGGATGCTTGCATAAATGAATTAAGAACAGGAAGCAGAAATGGCAGTTAGAAATATAGTAAAAATAGATGAGTCGAAATGTGACGGTTGCGGCCAGTGTGTAACGGCCTGTGCCGAGGGCGCGATCCAGATAATAGACGGCAAGGCCAAGCTGGTCAGCGAGGTTTATTGCGACGGGCTTGGCGCGTGTCTGGGCCATTGTCCGCAGGACGCGATAACTATCGAGCAGCGCGAAGCGGCAGAGTTCGATGAGCAGGCCACGGAAAAGCATCTGGCAGAGCTTGAGTCAAAGAAAAGTTCACCGCCTAAGCCGGGCGGTTTTGCCTGTCCGGGTATGATGATGCGTGAGTTTGGCGGTGATGATTCTGATGAGCAGCCGGCAGCCGGTGATGTAAGCAGTCAGCTTGGTCAGTGGCCTGTGCAGTTGAAGCTGGTTTCACCCAACGCTAGTTATTTTCAGGATTGTGATTTGCTGCTGGTGGCCGATTGCGTGCCGTTTGCGATGGGTGACTTTCACAGCAGGTATCTCAAGGGCAGCAGTATCGCGATAGGCTGTCCGAAGCTTGACGACGCGGGGTTTTATGTTGAAAAGCTGGCGGAGATTCTAAAGGCCAACCGGATTAAAAGTTTGAAGGTGCTTCATATGGAAGTGCCGTGCTGTTCCGGGCTGGTTTATGTGGCGAAAAAGGCAATCGAGCTGGCGGGCGTGGATCTGGATTATGAAGATATTACAGTCAGCCTTCGCGGCAAGGATACAAGCTCGGCGGATGTCGGCATAAAAAGCGGTTAGGCAGCGCTTAGACAGCCGGTTATTTACGCCACTTGGTTTGTTGCATTGCCGGCGGTGACATTTCAGTAAGTAACTGGCGGCAAGGGCAAGTCGGTAAATTCAAAATCCAGTTTGGTCCTTACAACATCGTCTCGCAGGTTTAATACGATGTGAACCTTTTCGGGAAACGGCCCGTCTTTCTGGACACCGGTATGTATTAGCCTGCCACCAGATGAAGCAGTGGTGCCTGGCCGGACGGAAAGCTCATCGCCGTTTTCGTCGTAGAGAGTAGCCGACTCGAAGATTCCCACAGGCAAATCCAATTTTATGGTCAAGCTATACACCTCGGGGTTCCACTGGGATGGGCCGTGGTATTTTACCGTATAATCTTCAATCTGCGTTGACTCACCCTCGGCCAGTTCGAGAAGTCCCAGATCGACTTCTTTTGTGCCGCCGGCTGTGAGTAACTCCAGGGTTCCTGCGAGATTTTCAATTTTTTGGTCTTCAGGCTCGGGCAAATCAAGGCACGCAACAAAGCTCACCGTCTGCTTGTCCGGGTGAAGCCTTCGATTCTGGATACGCTGAATTGTTTGGGCATTCGAGAGCAGACATTGTCCCTGGTCTGTTGAGGCTTTTGTAAGGTCGAGAGCGGTGATTTCGCCAACCGGTTCTTCAAGCTCTCCTACAACAAAATAGGATATGTTCGGTTCAAAGCTATTGAAGGGCATTATGTGTTTATCGCGATCGGTATGGGTTACGACCCTTGTGCCGGCTATGGAAAAGTGAGTGTCGCGAGGCTCTTCGGTACTGCTTTTTATTTCATCGTTCTGTTCATTTTCGGCCAGTTGCAGCTTTTCCATCATTTTCGGGTAGTTTTCTTTGGCTTGTGCGACTTCGGCATCATAGTCAAAAAGCGGCGTTGTGCCAAGATTGACCACCGCTTTTTCAGGCCGCTTTCTGTCGAAGAGCAGTGCAGATGTTCCGATGGGCATGATGTCATGGGTGCCGGTTTGACGGATTATTTCCCGCAGCTTATCTTCGTTTTCATAGAGAAAATCTATCTTTTCCAGTAGATGGGGACCATATAGTTCGAAGGTCAGAGTATCCGGGGCCGGTGACTCGAAGCTGCCGGAGCTTACTACATCTCCGCCGAAACGGTAGGATGATTTGAGATGCATCTGGGCTACAAACTCTCCTGCCTGGCGGCGTCCTTGCGAATATTCCTGCCGGAATTGGCCAACAAGCTCGTCGATTTGCTGCTCGGTGAGTTCTTCGGGCTTTTTTTCTCCGTTAATGTCCAGTTCAAGGGTAAGCCGGCCATCGGTTCGGTTAATAATTAATCCATCGGAAAAATCGCCGATCCGCAGTTTGGTGATGTCTGGGAAATAGGCCGTACCCTTAAAATGCAGCTGATTCTCATCGGTCAGTTTAAATGAAATATCTTTCCATGTATCCACGCCTTGAGACTCATACAAGATTATCTCTTTTACCATAGCCCGTAAATCCGGTCCGCTGGTGCTTGAGCCTGCGTCCCCTAACTCTAAATCAACGGACATCGAAGGCATTTGGATTTCATAGATTACTTTACCGGAGCCGTCGGGGTTGATGGAATACTCGGCCTTTTCTTCTATACAGCCTGTAAACGCCAATGCAGCAACAATAAGTAGAGATGAGAATACAATAAGTGATTTTTTCATGATATGCTCCTTCTTAAAGAACTTCTATGCTCTATTTCACAGATTACAGAACGCCTTTTCCGGATAGTATAGGTGTATTTTAGCAGAACTTCACTTACCGCCAAGTAATAAATGAAATTTTTTGTGAAAATCTCTTGCTTTCCTTGAACACAACAGCTATACTATGTATATACAATGTAAGCATAAGGTATTGTGGTAGTGAGATAATAGCTTGGAAAGGGGTGTGTTATGGGTTCTGACGCGACACTGAATGTTCGGGTGGATTCCGAGACCAAAAAGCAGGCCAGGGAAGTCCTTGACCATCTTCATATGACAATGTCCGAGGCTGTCTGCATATATTTGAGGCAGATTGTATTAAACAAGGGGATTCCATTTGATCTTAAGATACCAAATGAGCAAACATCGCAGGCTCTTAAAGATGTGCAGGCAGGAAAAGGTCTTTATGTGGCCGAGGATGTTGATAAATTACTTGAGGAACTGGATTCTTGAGAATAATTCGGACAAATATTTTCAAGCGAGACTACAAAAAAGCTAAAAAGCAAAATAAAGACCTCGGCCTGCTTAAACGGGTTTTAACTATTTTGGTCTCGGGAGAGGAAATTCCTCGAAAGTTTCACGACCACAGGCTTACGGGTCAAATGAAAGCCTACAGGGAGCTGCATTTAGCTCCTGACTGGCTGCTTATTTACAGGATTGACCGGAAGAATGGCGAACTTCTTTTGTTGCGTATGGGCTCGCATGCTGAACTTTTTAAGTAATGCGGTGATTTGATTGCCAGCAAAAAAGCGTGTAGTTATGACAGCAGGTGGAGTTTTACTTGGTCTGTATGTTTTGGGGCTGCTGAGACGCGGTGGCACTGTTTTTGCCGGTTACGCCGCACCTGCTGCTTTGAGAGCGTTGAGAATGGTTTCAAAATCTTTCGCTCCTTCCTGGAATGTGCTGATGACTTGCCTACCTTGTGTTATCGCATGGTAGAAATCGCGGAATTCGTCGGTGTAGGAATCTGAATAATCAAATTCGTATTTCTGTTCGGCAATATTTGTGCCGGTAACGACAACAAGCTCGTTTGTTTTATGCCGGGACAATATAACTGAACCCTTTGTCCCCAAAATAACAAGACGGTTTTCGTTGAAGCCATTACTGGAGAAATAATCATTAAAGCATCCGAAAACACCGTCCGGAGTCTCGAAAGTCATAGTAATAGAATCAATCTCGCCTATATCGGGATTTATACTGAGAGTTTTGGCGGATTTTATATCCAGCTCGCCGAGCAGCGTTCGCAGGGCGGAGATATTGTGAACTCCCCCATCCATTATGAACCCGCCGGGATACTTATGCTCAATGCGCCACCTCGTATGCGCATACGCCACATCCGCAGTCATCAGGCCAAAGTCGTCCCAGTGAACAGAATACACATCCCCGATACTTCCGCTCGATATGATATCCTTTGCTTTTAATATTCCCGGCGCATAGCGGAAGTTTTCAGCCACCATTGTTACAAGAGATGGATACTTTTTATCGTAATCGGCCATCTGTCGGGCTTGCTCGAGTGTAGCGGCGATCGGTTTTTCCACCATAACATGCTTGCCTGCCCGGAGCGAATCCGTAGCTGCCTGATAATTCAACTCCACCGGCAGCATTATATCAACAGCATCGACATCATCCCGTTTGAGCAGTTCGTTGTAATCCAGAACATAGGGAGCATCCACCATCGAGGCGAACTCCTTCGCTTTGGGTTCTGTGTGATTGCATACGCAGGTGACTTCGAAACAATCTTCGAGTTTTCGCAGCGCCGGCAGATGCAGCTTTTTAGCGGCGATACCCGTTCCTATTATACCGAGTCTTACTTTTTGCATAAGTTTTTCGCTCCAGCCGTTTAGACAATTTTCAGAATGTTGCTAAAGCATAATATAACTTTCCTGTTGCTTATCATCAAAAAATTTTCCCTGCGGCAGATAAAGTAATGCAATTTTTTTGGAAAGTGCAGAAATAAGCAATTGATGTTTTAATAATTTCTCATATACTATATGACTTAGACACATAGATGGATAAGGCTAATATCAGGTAACTGCTGTTGGAGTATGAGCATTATGAAAATTGACGAGAATTGCCCGTGTCTTGGAAAGTCGCTGCAGCGTTTTCTCAGGCCGGGGATTATGGCGATACTGGCGAAGGAAAGAACACATGGCTACCAGATCGCGCAGATCCTTTCAGGGCTGCTTATGTTTGAAGGCCGGGCCCCTGACACGGCGGGGATATACAGGGCTTTGAAAGAAATGCAGGCCGAAGGGTTGGTGATATCGCACTGGCAAACCACAGATACAGGCCCTGCCAAAAAGCTATTTGAGATTACATCTGAGGGAATGGAGTGTCTGCGTAACTGGGAAAAAACGCTCAGCGATTATCGAGCGGCTGTTGATGAGCTGTTAACCTTTATTAAACAGGATATGAAATGACCGACAAAATATCTGAAAACATCTTTTTGCCCGAGAGACTAAAGAACCTTTTATCCAGGACAATGGCAGGCTCGGCGCCAACTCGTGATGATTGTGTGTATATGCTTTCGTTTGAGGATACATCTGTTGAAGCCGGTGTTATTCGTGCTGTTGCTAATACGGTTTCCAGAAAACGATTTAATAATGAAGCGATTATTCTGGGTCAGATGGGCATTGAAACATTCGCGTGTCCGGCTAACTGTCGCTTTTGTGTTTTCGGCGAAGGGCATACGAAATTTCCCGACACTGAAATGTCGATAGAGGAAATAATTGAGCGGGCCGAGACTTTTTGCAGCGGTAAAGATCTATATGCACTGTTTTTAATGACTATGCATGAATTTGAAATTGATCGGCTGCTTGATATCGTTAAAAATGTTCGCAAAGCAATTGACAGCCGGACGAAAATAGTTGTCAATATTGGTGACTTTGATGAAAATCAGGCCAGAGAACTGCATAAAGCCGGTGTTAATGGCGCTTATCATGTTTGCCGGCTGCGTGAAGGCACGGATACGGATCTCGATCCCGATGATCGTAAGAAAACTTTTCAGGTCATTAAAAACTCCGGATTGGAATTTTATTATTGCTGCGAGCCGATTGGCCCGGAACACACTGCCGAGGAGTTGGTGGACCAGCTCTTTTTGGGTGTCGAGTACGGCTGCTTCCAGCATGCAGCTATGAGGCGGGTCTTTCTGCCTGATTCTCCTCTTTCAGGTCACGGTCAGATTTCAGAATTGCGACTGGGGCAAATCCTGGCCGTGGTAGTATTGGCTTCTCTGGGCTGCGTGACAACAGACAATATTGCCGTGCACGAACCCAATTTAATCGGTTTAACTTCCGGGGCTAATGTTATCTATACCGAATCCGGGGCCAATCCAAGAGATGAGGCAACAGATACATCAAAAAAGCGAGGTCTGGATGTGGCAGGGGCTCGAAAGATGTTCTATGAAGCCGGCTTCAAGGCGATAAGGCGAGGCGACGGCAGCACTGTTCCTCTGACATTGGATTATGTTCAGAGTTTTTTCCAGTGATGTGCAAGGCCGGTTGGTTATGACAGCAGGTGGAGTCTTGCCTGTTCCTGGTGTTTTGGGGCTACTACTGAGCCTGTTGCGATCAGGACTGATTGCCATAGGTCTGCGTTTGGGTTGATTGTTTTTCTGCCTGTGGTTGCCAGTGCCATTGGTATGTGCGTGAAGTGCTGGTTCCAGTTGCTGATTACCATATTTGTTCGCCCTGACATCGCGGCGTGGACGGCGTGCTGTGCGAGCTTGAGGCAAAAGGCCGAGTCTTCGGAGTTGGCGGTGTGGCTTCGGATGATGTAGCTGGGGTCGATGTATTTCAGCGAGATGGGGACATTTTTCTCGGTGAAGTATTCTTCGATTCGCTTTTTCATATAAAGCCCGATGTCGGGATATTTGATATTGCCGGATGCGTCGGTTTCGGTATGTTCCTGTTTTGGGATGTCCGTTATTTCGAGGCGTTCGGCCAGTACGATTACTGCGTGGTGTTTCTGGTGCAGTCTTGTTTTTAGAGTTTCGAGGAATCCGCCGTCGCCGTTTAGCCGGACGGGGACTTCGGGTATCATGCAGAAGTTTACATCGCTGTTGGCCAGGGTCGCCTCTGCTGCGATGAAGCCGGAGTCTCTTCCCATGAGTTTTACCAGGCCTATGCCGTTGTATGCTCCCTTTGCTTCGTTGTGTGCGCCGACGATTGCCTCTCTTGCCTGTTCTACTGCTGTTAAGAAGCCGAAAGAGCGTTCGACGCCGGTGATGTCGTTGTCGATTGTTTTTGGCACGCCGATTACGGAGATGTCGAGATTTCTGCGGTCGATTTCTTGTGCGATTTTTGATGCGCCTCTTATCGTGCCGTCTCCGCCGATGGTAAAGAGTATGTTTATGTCGTTTGCTACGAGTTGATCGACCATATCCGCAGGGTCCTGATGGCCGCGGCTTGAGCCGAGTATTGTTCCTCCGACGGTGTGGAGGTCCTCTACGGTTTCGGGTGTAAGGTCTATCGGGGCTGCCAGTGAGTTTGAGGACAGTCCGGCGTAGCCGTAGCGAAATCCGATGACTTTCTTTACGCCGTACTGCCAGACAGCGGTCAGTGTCAGCGAGCGTATGACATCGTTGAGTCCGGGGCAGAGTCCGCCGCAGGTTACAATTGCCGCGGTTGTTTTGTCGGGGTCGAAATGGATTTTTTCCCGGGGCCCTGCCATTTCGAAAGTCGGGGGCTGGTCTGTGTTTTTGAACTTTAGATAGTTTTGAAGCTGGGCTGAATTGGCATAAACCGCTACCGAAGCGTCGTCATTTATAAAGCGGATACCTGTTTTTTTCAGCGGATTTGTTATGTCGCAGGGCGTCAGCCGCTGTATCGTCAGATCGGGCAGGTTTTCGGGGCTTATTTGATACGCTTCCATTTTCAGCAGTCCTTTTATTTATGGCCGCGGGCTTATATATAGACAGACGACTGGTGCGGGCGAATTTTCGAATCCATCTTTTGAGCTTCTATCCGGCTATTTCGACAAGTTCCAGGTCAAAGACCAGTTCCTTGCCTGCCAGCGGATGGTTGGCATCGACCTCTACTTTTTCATCGCCTACATCGGTAACGGTGAAGACCACTGGCTGGCCGTCCTGTCGGTTTACCTGGAATCGCTGGCCAACCTGAGGGTCCATATCATCGGGAAACTGGCTCTTTTCGACATCCTGCACCATTTCTTCCTGGTGTTTGCCGTAGGCTTTTTCAGCAGGGATTTCGATGGTTTTGGTCTGTCCCGGCTCCATTCCTTCTATGGCTTCCTCAAAACCGGGTATAATTTTTCCCTCGCCGAGTGTCATTTCCAGCGGTTCTTCACGCTGTTTTGACGAGTCGAAGACTGTTCCGTCTTTTAGTTTGCCGGTGTAGTGGACTTTTACGGTGTCACCTTTTTTTGCCGTTGCCATTTGTTCGTTCCTCTAATTGCGTTAACAAGTTCTGTTTTCGGCGTAATTTTGCGTTGCCGAATACTAAATTACCATGCTAACAGGCCGCGGGGGGTGTTGTCAAAGGTAGAAATTGGCAGTTTTATGAGGCTCTCGGGCGGAGTTTGAAGGAATTGACTTCTTTTACGGGCGGGTATGAGCTTATTCCGATTTTTACCGCTGAGCCTTTGAAGGGCAGTTTCTGCTGCGAGCAGAGCCGGAACGCTTCCTGGTAGTTTTCGGGCGTTACATCGTATGCGGCGGTGCAGTGGGGGATCCAGCGGTCGGGCAGGTAGTGTTCTCTGGATGTTATTTTGTGCGGGGCGAGCATGCGGTGCAGGTCGGCGTGGAGCGTGAGCAGCCGTATCGTCGGACACGGGGGCATGATTATCATTCTTTCTGTCAGTGAGAAGCCGCCGATTGCCGGAAACCGCAGGGGTATGACGGGGGTTGACTGGGCGAGAGTTTCTGCGATTTGGCAGAGAATTTTCGGGTCGGTGTTATCCTCGAACAGGCCGAGGCTGATGTGGGGCTTTGCCTGGATTTCCAGTAGAAATGAGTCGAGCCCGGCGTCGGCGATGTTTTTCCAGAGGCCGCGAAAAGCCGCCTCGAGCGGCTCATCGAAGAATAAGTTTATCGCATATCCGGAGAAGTTATTGTTCATAAGCACTGCTTCGCAAAAAGTAAGACAATACGGTGGGTATTTTCGCTTATGACCGCAGCTTTGTCAACGCCGCAGGCAGGAACTAACTGATATAATTCAACCACCCCGGCCTGCGGCCACCCCTCCTTGAAAAGGAGGGGAGCTGTTTTAAGTGAGAAGTTGGGAGTAAAAAGTTAAAAGTGGCTGATACGGCTTGGCTGCGGGGCATGCCGAGTCCCAGCCGTGAATGCTGCTTATATTAAACTCTCCCCCTGTTAAGGGGGAGTACCCCATAGGGGGGAGGGGGTATAAAAAAGAGGAATTATGCAGCATTGCACGGCCTGTCATTCCGAAGGCGTAGCCGAGGACTCCGCAATCATCATTTTACTTCCGTGGTTATTTGGCACCAGTGCCGGCCATCGAGCAAAAGCCAAATATAACGGCAGGATGATATTGCCGATCGGCACCAGTATTAATAATCCCAGTGGTCCCGGAAAACCTGCCTTAGAGCATATTTTCCAGAACGCTATTACCGGTAAAATACTTATAAACGCCGATATGAACAGTATAATAACAATTATTTCCATCGGGCCGATTGCCCAATTCGGTACAGCCGATAGTAGAGGTTGCATGCTGGTCTCCTTCAATTTGATTAATGTATGGCTATTTAGTCTTGTTGCGAGTAAAGCGGTCAGCCGTGATGATTCCCGCCGAGAGCGCGAATGGTCCGGCAATCATGAGCAAAGCGGTGATGAGCATGGGGCGATATATTTGAATTAGAAGTTCATTTACAGGCCTGGACCCAAGTTCACCCAACGAAAAGACCAGCAGCAAATAGCCGATGAGGATTGACGCGAAGAATAAATAATAGCTATAGGCCTGTTTTGTGACAATGCCGATGACGACGGCTGCAAGAAACAGCAATATCGGTAAAATTAATAAAATTACCATCAGGATCGGCATAGTTCAATTCCTTTCTACTGAACAAAAGTCAATTCCGTACATTCTATGGTTATTTATATTGAAATCAAGCAAAAAGTTATATTTTTTTTAGTGGATTTTTCTCCTGGGCGGTGATGGTAGGGTTTAACCACCCCGGCCTTGCGGCCACCCCTGCTTGGGAAGGAGCGGAGCTGGTCAGAAAGCTGTCATGAAAAGGAGAGGAGCTTTATTTGGCATATAAAAAACCGGCGCGGGGCATAGATGCCGCCCCGTCGCCGGAGTTAAAACACAAAATCGAGCTGAATTGTCAAACTACAGAGCGCGACGCCTCTTGAGCCAGCTTACCATGCCAACGCCAATACCGCCCAGCAGAATCGCACCGGGCGCTGGAATAGCGGCGACCCAGTGGCTGGTTATGTCACGATAATCATCCAAGCCGATGTCCGTGATATGAGCAACAAATAAAGCGCCTTTATTACCAAAAACTGCAAAATTGCCGGCTTTGGCATCGTTCCAATATTCATAGTATTCATCGGGAAACTGAATTGTAAATTTCAAAGGATCTTGTCTCGTATTTCCGTTACCGCTGATCAACCCTTCAAAGTAACCAAACTCACTTCTATTGCCGCTGCCGTAGCTCCAGCTATAAGGCAGGTCAACCATGTCTTTATCAAGGTCGAACGGCAGGTCATAATTAAACCCAAAGTGCTGGATACCAAAGTTACCATGGGTTCGGTTATAGGCATCACCAAAAGCATTTACTTCAAATTCAACAATTCCGGTGTCAGCATCGGCCCAGATATTGACCTGGCCGTAGTTGCCCACACCGAGCTCGTTCGATACCGTCAAAACCCACGAGCCGCTTGATGTGTAAGTATCTAAAAAAGTCGGTGCTGCCGTGACCGCCTGGGTCAGCAGGCAGAGGGCTATTGCACATGTAAAAATCAGTTTAGTTTTCATACTACTTTCCACCTTTCTGATTCGATGCTTCCTAAAAAAGCACCATATTCAATTTTGGCTGCAACATTTGGCAACCACCATTGCTGTCATTTTACCATCACCTTAATCTGGGGCAATAAGGTAATTCCTTATTTTGTCGCGAGATTTTACTGTATTGGCCCGTTTTGAGGTAGATTTAGCGGGGCTGCCCACAGTGGCGGGGATTGACAATGTGGTGGTGTTTTGGTTACCATACTGCTTTAGATTCGGGCTGTGATGATGGCTGAGGACATCGAAACGGGGTCGGGATAAATCTATGGGCAGTTTTTTTTATAAACTTGGTCGCAAGGCCGGACCTGGCGTTCGCAAGGCAAAATGGATGTGGACTGCGGCGACCGGGCCTGAGGCAGAGGCGATTAAAGCGGAAAAGGCGGTCGGGGCGGAGATGGCGCATTATCTGCGTCGGCAATGTGCCGGCTGCGGCGGGGGAGAATATGAGCAAATCCTGAAGAAGCTGGGCAAGTCTCTGGTTCGCGGCCCTGCTCGGCGGTACGGCGAATTTCATTTTGAGTGCATTGACAGAAACAAGCCGGAGGCGTTTTGTCTGCCGGGCGGGTATATTTTTGTCAGTAAGTCGATGATGCAGCTTTGCGGCGATGACAGGGATATGCTGGCGTTTGTGCTTGGTCATGAAATAGCTCATGTGGCCGAGGGTCACGCTATGCAGCGGATGGTTGGCAGTGCGTTGATTCGGACGGTTTCGCGGGCCGGGCCTGTTCGCCATATGGTTACCGGTGCTTTGAACCGGGCGGGTATGGAGCTTCTGGAAAAGGCGTATTCGCGAGAGCAGGAAAAGCGGGCCGATGGTCTTGCTGTTCGGTTAGTTAAGGCCGCCGGTTATGACGGACGCGGCGGGATAAGGCTGTTTGAAACACTGGCCGAGGATGAATATAAGCCTCTGCTGGGGGAATACTTTTCGACGCATCCGAACTGTCGTGAGCGGATAAAGTGGCTCGAGCAGATGTTGAGCTGACTTGGCGGCGGTTTGCGTATTTTCGGGGTTTGGCTTGAGATATAATTGTTTTGGCAGGCCGAGCTGGGCAAGAGCGTTCGGGATGAAGATTTTAATCAACCGTCAGATTTAGGGAGTATGCAATGGGGCAGTTTTTTTATGACATTAAGATTCTGGTAATCGGTATTCTTCTGGGCATCGTTATCTTTATGGCCGGTGCGGCGACTCAGCAGCAGCCGCAGCCTTACAGGCCTTTCGGTTTTACGGTGCGCGGTGATGAGCGTGCGATAATCGAGCGCAGGCCGGGTGAGTTTTTTGTCGTTGACACCGCTCGTCGGCGTGCTGAGCCGCTGGAGTATCGCGGGGATGCTCCGCCGCTTGATATGCCGCCGCGTCGGGACTAAGTTCGCCGGCGAGTATTACTCGATAGAGAACATCCGCTCGAGGTCGTATTTGGAATAGACGCGGAATGCGATAAGGGTCTGTGAGTCGGTGATTCCCTGGATTTTGAGCAGTTTTGAGGTGACCAGGTCGGCGAGTTTTTCGTTGTCGGCCACTCGGATTATGGCGGTCAGATCCCATTGGCCGGCTGTGGAATAGACCTCTGTGATCTCATCCATCTGGGCCAGCTGCTCGGCTACTTCGTTGACCTTGTCCCGGCGGACTTTGAGCATTACCAGTGCGGTAACCATAATTTTCTCCTGTAATTGGTGTATTTTATGATGATATTAATGATAAGCGGTGGTGCGGGATTTTGCAACGGTTGGGTTTTCAGCCGGGATTTTGCCCTCGCAGGGGCGTTTTTAGGGGCGTCCTTTATTGCGCCGTGAACATGCCGCGAAGCCGCCGGATTATGACCATCGGCACGGCCATCAAAAAATCCGTCTTAAAGCCAAGCGGCGGCGATATTTACAGCATAACCGGACAGGCCTGACCGCCATCGGGCAACCATCAAACCGCCATCACACAACCATCGGACAACCATCAAACAGCCACTAACAATAATTACAAGAAGTAAGAAGAATAATAACAACAACAGTTGTTTGATTTTTGGTGGTGGAATTATTTTGTGTTTTTCTGTGCGGCTTATTGACCGGCGCATCGCTTCGCTGCTGCCGCCCTGAAAGTGAGGCCGTTTTTTACCGAATGCGGCTGTCGGCAGGGACGGAGTTTGAAAATACCTCGAAAACGGACAGCAAAATGGGCAACAAACAACTGCCGAATTTTGGGTTCTAACCATCAAAAGCGACCAGAATAACAAAAGCAGTGAGCAGGTAAATGGGCAACAAATGGGCAGCAAGTGGGCACATACAAGAATGAAAAGAAAGAAAAGAAGGGAAAGAAGTAACTCACCCAGCCCAACTGCAAAAACTGTTATGCCGGACGCAGTGGATTGTCATGCCGGACGGCAAAAGCTGTCATGCCGGACTTGATCCGGCATCTACAGAGCCACGGATACGGCTATGCCGCAAGGCAGCACCCACAGTCTCGCAGCGTTGATAGACCCCGCATCAAGTGCGGGGTGACAATTTTTGAAGTGTGCGGGTTGGCAGATGGGACGGTTGGCGGGTGGCAGCATTGGAATTGTTCGGCATCGTACGGGGGTCGTTCCGAGGTGCAGCCGAGGAATCCGCTGAAACAGCGTCGCGCAGCGACATCGTTATTTTATTTGGAATGCGGCTGTGGCCGCGGTTGATTCAGCAGACTCCTCACATTCGTTCGGAGCGACAGTGAGGGGATCGCAGTGACAATGGGGCAGTATGTGGGGGATGAATAATTTTATCAGATTCTTTGGAAAAGCCTCTTGTCGGATTCGGGATTTGTGGTATAATCGGCTTGTTAGATGATTACTTAACTTTCACAGGAGGCCTGAAATCGCCATCAACTGCGGCAGGAAACGACTTTGGTGATGTGTGTTGTTAATCGGGGTTTGATAAGAAGTTTTTGCCGCTTGCATTTCGGGGCTTATCTGCTATACATAAACGGGATTTGAACAATTTTTATTAAAATCATTCGATGCACGGAGGCCGCATTGCGGCAGGCTAAGAGACAGAGCAAAGGTAAAAAGCCCGTGCAGGCCAATTTTTTCGATAGTGAACCGCCCGGGCAGGGATGAATTTAACCACCCCGTCGCTGCGCGACACCCCTCCTTGAAAAGGAGGGGAGCTAAAATAAATAGCTCTCCCCCTGTTAAGGGGGAGTACCCCGAAGGGGGGAGGGGGTATGAAAACAGGGGTTATTCGATGGTAGCGAAGCAGACAAAGGATAAAATTGATAACAACGACAGTGGGAATGTGGTAATTTAACCACCCCGACCGCTTCGCGGCCACCCCTCCTTGGAAAGGAGGGGAGCTTATTAGAGCGGGCGCCTGAAAAGGATGGTAGCTGGCGAGAGAACTCTACTGAAAAAGAGGGGAGTTGAAAAAAATGAAAGGACAGGCAGATGGTCGAGCAAGGGTTTAATAATCATCCTGAACTGAAGCCCTTTCGCAGGCAGCTTCGGCAGAATCTGACGCCAGCCGAGGCGCGGCTGTGGACGGCGCTGAAAGGCAAACAGCTTGACGGGCGCAAGTTTCGCCGTCAGCACAGTCTGGGCGGCGTTATTCTGGACTTTTACTGCCCTGCCGAGCGGTTGGCGATTGAACTGGACGGCAAGCCGCATTTTTACCCGGATGCGGTCGAATACGATCGGCGGCGAGATGAGTTTGTCAAAACGCACGGCATCTTGACGCTGAGGTATGTCAATCGCTGGGTGTTTGATAACCTCGATGGCGTACTGGACGATATCCGCGAGCATTTCGGCTGGTGGAAAAAAGGGTTTGAATGAAACCACCCCGTCGCTGCGCGACACCCCTCCTTAAAAAGGAGGGGAGTTTATTAGAGCGGGCGCCTGAAAAGGATGGGAGCTGGTGAGAGAACTCTCCTGAAAAAGAGGGGAGTTGGTTGGAGATGTCGCCTGGAAATGAGTGGAGTTTTGTATTAATGAAAGACTTGACAGGGGGTCTTGGCGGTTATAAGCTGGATGTTGGCCGATCACCGCGGCGTTTAAGGGCAGGCGCATCGGTGGTCTTTGCGCTTATGTCAGTTTTGTTTTGGTGAGGGAGGTAATTATGAAAGTTAAGGAGTTTCTCGACAAATCGGGCGTTAAGTATGAACTGACTCATCATGTTCCGGCTCATTCGGCGCAGAAGGTGGCCGCTCATGAGCATGAGAAAGGCCGGTATGTCGCCAAGCCGGTAATCGTGATGGTCGATGAGAAGCCGGTAATGTGTGTGCTGGCGGCTCCGCATCGTGTGGTTATGGACAAGCTTCGTGAGCATTTCGATACGGATAAGCTGCGGCTTGCCGAGGAAGACGAGATTCGTCAGCTTTTCCCGGATTGTGACGACGGGGCTGAGCCGCCGCTGGGCAATCTTTACGGCCTGCGGACGCTGATGGATGAATGGCTGCTTAGTGATGACCACATTGTTTTTCAGGCGGGCAAGGCCGATGCGGCGGTTCATATGAGTATGGACGATTTCCGCGAAGTGGCCAAGCCGGATATAGTTGATTTTGCCTGGCACAAGAGTCGTCAGCTTTGAGGCGTCGCCGCGTCGGTTTGATTTGATGTTGCGATGGTGTTTAGACCTGCACGGGTGCGGGCGGCGGGAGTTTTTGTTTTTGTAATTGAGGATATAGGAAAGCCAGTTATGCCGACATATGTTTATAAGCCGGCTGAAGGTGAAAAAGGGTGCGATTATTGTGCCGGCAGCTTTGAGACGGTTCAGAAGATGAGCGATGAGGCTCTTAAGAAGTGTCCTGAGTGCGGCTGCGGGGTGCGCAGGGTTATTATGGGGATACGCAAAGGGCCTTCGCAGAGTGGTTTCGACCGTAAGGCTCAGGAGCAGGGCTTTCACAAGCTCAAACGGCGGGATAAAGGCACTTATGAGAAGCTTTATTAACAGATAGCCGGGCTGGCCTTCGGGGGACCGGACATTGAAAAGGAGCGAGCTATTTTAAGTATAAAGTTAGAAGTATAAAGTTAAAAGTAGTTGATGCGGCTGGCGCCGCGGCTGTTTTAGGAGGCTGTTCACATTTGCTCGCAGTGACAGGATAGGTTTTTTTGAGTTGTGATTTGGGATAGGGGCGGTTTTATATTATGTTTTATATGTTACGAATGCATACTGTCGGTTACGACTCGGCGTCAATCCGCGGAGCTGGCGCAAAGCGGCATTTCGTAACTGGGAGACGGGCCTACAACATATCGTTGCTATTTTCAGCCTGCGTCTCCCTATTTTTATGCGCTGTGGTCGCGGCGGTGAAATATCATTTGACCAAATCGCCGGTAAGTGCTTTACTATCGCGTAAAATTTTGACTGGAATACTGTTTTGCGCAAAAAGGTTATGATATGAAAATCGCTGTCGCTTCTGACCACGCAGGATATGAATATAAAGAGCAGGTAAAGACATTTCTGGATCAGCGGGGGTATGAGGTAATGGATTTTGGGACGCATTCTGCCCAGCCCTGTGATTATCCAGATTATATCCGACCGGCGGCGCAGGCGGTCGCTGAGGGCAAGTTCGATTTCGGGATAGTTTTTGGCGGTTCGGGCAACGGCGAGGCGATGGTGGCCAATAAGGTCGCCGGTATTCGCTGCGCGGTGGCCTGGGATAATCTTTCGGCTCAGCTTGCCCGGCTGCATAACAACGCCAATATGATTTCAATCGGCCAGCGAATGATGTCTATCGAGGAGGCTCTGGAGATTATTCAGACATTCATCGCTACGGAGTTTCAAGGCGGCAGGCATGAGGAACGGCTGAAGAAAATGCTGGACGCCGAGCGCCAGTGCCGCGATAGCTAAGATACGCCTTGTTACGGTCGCCGGTTATCTTTGCCGGCAATAGGTTTATGCCGGTTTGCCCCCCTACTTTTGCAACCGATATGGCGAGGGTCTATTTGTGAATTGTCAAAGACGGGGGTTGAAATGACGCAGACGCAGGTTACAGAGCAGAGACTGGCACAGGCCGAATCCATTTATCAAACGCTGCGGCGGACTCGGCCAAAGACCAGGCAGGATCTGGCCAATTATGTGAAGGTTTTTCTGGGAATTGATGTGCCGTCTCGGCGGATTTGCGACGAGCACAGCAGTCCGCTTGATTATTTGTGGCACAGTTTCGCGGGCGATTTCGCAAGGCCGTGGGCAGCCAAAAACGGCGACGCGGTGGTATGGGCTAATCGTGCAGGCGGCAAGACCGCCCTGGCAGCGGCGGCGACCTTGCTGGATTGTGTTTTTAAGCCCAACTGCACGGTCAGGATTCTCGGCGGCAGCGGTGAGCAGTCCGGCAGGATGTATGATTATCTGGTGGAGTTCATCGGGTCGGGGTTCGAGGAGTTTGTCCGGGGCGATGTCCGCAAAAGCGGCTGTGCTTTTACAAACGGCTCGGATGTTGAGGTTCTGACGCAATCGGCAAAGAGCGTTCGGGGCAGGCATGTTCGCAAGCTGCGATGTGATGAGGTGGAGCTTTTCGATGAGGATGTGTTTTCGGCGGCTCAGTTTATTACGCACGGGACGGATGATTTGCTGGGCGCAGTCGAGGTTATCAGCACTATGCACCGGCCATACGGGCTGATGCGGCAGGTGGTTTCCTCGGCGGCAGAGAACAATACGCCGGTGTTTAAGTGGTGTTTGTGGGAGGTAATCCAGCGGTGTCGGGACAGAAGCTGCAGCCGATGTGCTTTGCTGGAGGATTGTCGGGGCAGGGCGAAAAAGGCCTGCGGGTATCTGCGGATAGATGATTGTATCAGTCAGATGCGGCGATCCAGCAGAGCCGGTTGGGAATCGGAGATGCTTTGCCTTAGGCCGAGTGTGGCAAATGTTGTTTTTGACGAGTTTGACCCGAATGTGCATGTGCGTCCGGTAAGTTATAACGCTGACTTGCCGCTTTATCGAGCGTTGGATTTCGGGTTTGTCAATCCGTTTGTGTGTTTGTGGATTCAGGTGGACGGTGAAGGGACGGTGCGTGTTATTGATGAGTATGTGCGGCGGCGGGCGACGGTTGAGATTCACGGCCGGCAGATTATGGAGCGGACAGGCTGTGACGAATCGCAGGTGGCCGGGACTTTCTGCGATCCTGCCGGTGCGGGTGTTAATGATGTTACCGGCACAAGCGCTGTTCGTGAGCTTCGCGGCCTTGGCATTGCACTTCGTTACAGGCGCAGCTCTATTGGCGAGGGTATCGAGCTGATTCGCCGGGCGATACGCAGCGCAGACGGACGAAGCAGGCTTGTAATTTCTCCGCGGTGCGGCAGGCTGATAGAGGCGATGCAGTGTTATCATTACGCTGACCGGCCGGACACCGGAGAGCTGCCGGTAAAGGACGGGTTGTATGACCATCCGATAGATGCGCTGCGGTATTTTTTCGTCAATTACAGAAAGACGGATAACGGTGTGGGTCGTTCATATTGATTGGGCGGCTCTGGCGTCTTTTCTTTGACTTATAGATGCCTTGGGGGTAAACTTTATCGGTAGTTTTATATTCTTTGGAGAAAATTATGGATTTTCAATTCGACGCTGATGCGGTGTCGCAGTGGGTTGTTAAATTTGGCGTGAGCCTTCGTCCGCCGACGGTTTTGCACGAGGATAAGGCTCGTATGCAGAATTATTGCAGTATGCTGACGGAGAAGTTTCCGTCTTTTTTCGAGACAATGTCGGCAGGGCCTAACCATATCCGAGTGGACAAGAGCTTTCTGCTTGCCAACCAGAAGCGTATTAATATGAATTCTTTTTCGTTCACGCAGACCGGAGCGGTATTTACATTTCCGAAGCGCATTTTTGTGGATGAGCCGCAGGATTTTGCCTTTTCGGGTATTGATAAGGTTTTTCTGGAGGCTCTTTCTGAGATGCGGATGCAGTTTCCCGATCGTGCTGTGGTGCGGGTGGGCGTTATTAACGAGATGGTGTTCGATTGCGGCGGCGAAAATTCGCTTGAGATAGTAAGTTCCCGGCTGAAAAGCAGCACCTGGCAGAGTCTTGCTCGGAATGTTCGGATTTTTCTGGAGATGCCCGAACAGGACAAAAATGTTAATGTCGAGATACGGCCTACTCAGGTCGCCGCTCGCAGAGGCTCACGAGCACAAAAGCTGCCCGAACCGAAATTCGGGGTTATTGTGAATGTTGATATTAATAATAAAAAGGTCGGAGAGGACCTGGGAACCAGTCAGATAAGGCAGATAATTGATTTTGCGGACGCTTATGTGCCGCAGAGGCTTGTTGAGCTGTTAAACACGGTTGATTGAGAGGTTGTAAAGTCTTCCGGTTTTCGTATTTTTGGGCCGGAATGGTTTCAGGGGCTGTTTCTGCGCAAAAAAAGACAGGGCTGAGACGCGGAGGGAGAGGAAAAAGCGAGATAATCTCAGCCCTGTAGTAAGCTTATCAACAATACGGCTTAGTTGGAATGTGGTTCGGCCTAAAAAAGTTTTTTTCTGCCAAAGCACCTCTTCCACGAAATATCTTCTCATATTTTCGCAAAAAGTCAAGCAAATTTTAAATAACTAGTTAAAATAAACAAGATGCGCTAGTTTTAACATTTTTGTAATAGGGGCAGGTTTTAGGGGTGAAAAAAATGGGATGAGGCAGGAGGAGAGAGAAGGAGGGATAAACCCCAGCCCGTGGTATCCGGTTATAATTACGAACTCGATAAAAATAAAAATGGGCTGAGGTCGGGAGGGAGGAAGAGGAGTTTTAAACCCCAGCCCGTGGTATCGTATTACTCTTTAGAAAGAGTATGTATTTTTACCGTTCGTATTTTAATAGGAACTTTTTGCATGTCCTCCGATATTTCATCCACCAAGTTGCTCTTTAGTATAGCACTTTTTGCTTAATGTTCAATAGGGAATTCCGTATTTTTAAAAAAATTATAGAAAAATTATTAGTAACGCGGTTTACAGTGAAAAGAGCTTGCATTTTTTTCGGTTTTATAGTCAAATATTTTGTAGCAAGTTATCGGTTCGGCTGTATCGGGCCGGTATGACAGCTATAAAATTTTAACTTAGCCGGGAGGTCAGCAAATGTTTAATAAGCTGCACATTATGGTAATCATCACGATTGGTCTTGGTCTTTTGGTCGGGGGCTGCCCTGATAATGACGAGGAAGTTGTTATTCCCGAAGACCCCGATGCCGCTCCGGAGTTTGAACATGAGCCGGTTGAGCCTGAACCAGAACCGGAGCCTGAGCCTGTGCCGCATCCACCGGCGTATACGCCTCCGCCCGGGCCGGATTTTCAGTTGCCCACTTTTTATGCCGACACTGAACCGATTGCGCTGGAGGATTTCCAGGGACAAATAGTTGTGCTGGAGTGGTTTAGTCATGAGTGTCCTTTTGTCGTGTATCATTATGAAGAAGCCAACACTATGCTCGAGCTGGCCGAGAGGTATGAAGATGACGGCGTTGTCTGGCTGGCCGTGGACAGTTCGGCCAATGTCAAAGCTGCGGATGTTCTGGAATACATCGAAGAACACGACATACCATATCCTATTCTCGACGACAGATCCGGTGAAGTCGGAAAAGCCTATGGAGCCACCAGAACGCCGGAAATGTTCATTATAGACGGTGACGGCTATATTGTTTATCAAGGAGCGATAGATAACGCTCCGTTAGGCAATGTGCCCGAGGATGAGGAATACATTAACTATGTCGAGCAGGCTCTTGATGAATTGCTGGCAGGGCAGGAGGTTTCGATACCGCAAACCGATCCTTACGGCTGCACTGTGAAATACTGAGTGCGGTTTATACGACAGGCCTCGTAGTTTAGCGGGCGAGGCTCTAATATTGAGTTTTTCAGAAAGCTCGTTTGCTGTCTATCAGTAGATTTATCGGCCCGTCGTTTATGGCGGCGACATCCATGTGCGCGGCGAATACGCCCTTTTGAACGCTGACGCCCTGCTGTTCTATCAATCCGGCGACCTTATCATACAGCGGTTCGGCCATTTCCGGCGGCGCTGCGCGGAACCTGGGGCGTCGGCCTTTGCGGCAATCACCGTGGAGGGTGAAATTGCTGATGATAAGGCACTGGCCTTTTGTATCAAGCAGGCTGAGGTTCATTTTGCCCCGGTCGTCTTCAAAGATTCGCAGATTTGTGAGCTTATCGGCCATATAGTGGCAATCGTCCTCGCTGTCGTCCGGCCCGACGCTCAGATACACCAGCAGCCCGGGCCCTGTTTTTGCGACAAGCCCGCCGTCAACCTCCACTTCAGCGCGTTCGATTCTCTGCACTATTGCTCGCATAAGATTGGCCTCGAACATTAACTAAATATAGCGGATATACAATTACTCGAACTGTTCCACCGCGGCAAGACCCATTGATTCGGTGAGCCGTTCAAATTCCTCGGGCGTATAAAATTCGACAATAATTTTACCGCGTTTACCCCCCCTGCCGGTCTCGATGTTGACTTTAGTGCCGAGCTGGGCTGCCAGCTTTCTTTCCAGATCGAGTATGTGGGCGGGTTTGGTTTTTTCTTTCTTCGGAGGTTTGTCCTGGCTGGTCAGGAACTTTCTTATCAGCCGCTCGACTTCTCGCACGCTGAGTCGCTCGGCCAGCGCTCTGTTTGCCAGCTTCCTGCGAAGCTCATCTGTCGGCAGGGCGAGTATAGCACGGGCGTGGCCCATACTGAGCTTGCCATCGATGAGCATTTGGCGGACTGTTTCCGGTAAGTCCAGTAATCGCAGGTGGTTAGCGATAACGGAGCGGTTTTCACCGAGCCTCTCGGCAGCCTCGGTCTGGTTTAATGAGAAGCTCTCGATATAGTTTTTATAGGCGGCCGCCCTTTCGATGGCATTCAGGTCTTCGCGGTGGATATTTTCTATAAGAGCCCATTCGAGCATCTGCTCATCGGTCGCCTGGCGGATTATGGCGGGTATTTCGGTCAGTCCGGCGATTTCCGCAGCACGGAAGCGTCTTTCGCCGGCTATGATCTGATATCCCGGCTTGGCTTGGCGCAGGACTATCGGCTGTATTACGCCGCTTACTTTGATAGACTCTCCGAGATGTTCAAGCTGCGTATCATCCCATTTTGTTCTCGGCTGGTGTGGATTCGGCCTGATAGAGGTTAGTTTTACACTGGCAACGCCGTCTTTGGCTGCTTTATCGTCTTGCTGCGGGCTTTGCGGGATTGCAGAGGCGGCTACGGGTATTTCCTCGTATTCGGCTGTCTGCTGGGTTTGCGGGGTGCTGTTTATTGGCCCCAGAAGTGATTCAAGCCCCCTGCCGAGATGTTTTTGCTTTTTGTTCTTAGCCATTGTGCATCCTTTCTTTGTGCCGCGGCGTGCGGCAAAGCGTCCGTACTTTTGTTTGAGCCTGACTACTAATAGTATTTCGTAAGTTTTAATGGTTTTCCTGTAATTTTCCAGTTAAAAAGTCGTTCAGATGAAAAAATGTTTCACATGGAACACATAACGGTAAAGGTAAAACGATTGGTCGCATTGCTCGAGATGCTTTGAAAAATAATCGACCGGCTTGTTGAAAGTTAGCATGCGAAAAACTTTTAAGAATACGCCGGAAGTTCTCGGCAGGGCGGTGTTTCATGTGGAACATCACAGGCGTGTTGTCAATTTTATAAAGAGACGAGAAAGCGGCAGGGCGGCAGCTTGGCTCACTGTGGTATGTTGTGTTAGTTGAGTATCTATCAAATATACAGATAGTTGCTCAAAATGTGTGCTTTGCAGTGTTTTGCGTGAACATAGGGCGTTGCAGGAGGCGTATTTCTGTGGTATAAACGCGTTTTTGCAGCGAATTGTGTATTTGATCTTTTAACAGGGGCTAAAATGGAAGCAACGGAAATTAAACAATCACTGAGCCAGCAGCGGGCCCGGATCGAAAAAGTCCGGGAGT
>PWDX01000036.1 GCA_003553245.1 Phycisphaerae bacterium | reverse complement strand
TGGGTAGTGTCACATGCGATGTTGAAGTTATCGTTCATCCCGATCTGGCGGCGATAGAGATATGGGATTCTAACGGAAACAGGAGGCTTTGGTCACCGGCCGGGCAAACGAGACTCGATAGAATTCAGCGGTGGTAGTGGATTAGTCGGGTTGTAGGGATTTTAGCGTAGCTGATGTTTGTGCGGGAGGGTTTTTGATAATTTACACGAATGTTGATTGATTTACCGGATGAGTTATTAAGAAACGCTGCCAACAGGTCGAAATGACATCAGCACCATTGAATAAGCAACAGGAGCGCTTTATGAATGACAAAAACAGAAATAAAATAAATACGCGCCGCAGGGGCTTTACTTTTATTGAAGTAATTATTGTGGTTGTGGTTCTGGCCATCGCGGCGATGCTGGCGGTTCCAATGATAGGCTCGGCAGCGACTATGCAGGTTCGCTCAGCGGCGAATGTAATTGCCGCCGATATGGAATATGCCAAGAGCCTGGCCATAAGCAGGGGAAAACCATTTTCTGTTCAATTTGATCCGGGATTCAGCCGCTATCGAATCGTGGATGAGGATGGTAATGTTATAATGCACCCCCTCACAGGTGAGCCGTACAAAGTGGTTTTTTCCAGCGACAGTCGACTGAGCAGGGTTGAAATTACCCGGGCTTTCTTTCGCCTCACTGACCAAGTCACATTCGATTATCTTGGCAGCCCAAAGGACGGAACTGGACAGCCTTTACAACAGAAAGGTGAAGTTGAGGTTTCCGCAGACAATACCAGTATGAGCATTTTCGTAGAGCCGGTTACCGGATTTATTTCAATACAGGATTAAACGGCAGGCTATGTTCGGATTCAGACTAAAACAGAGCGTTTACGGCCCTATAGGGCTTGATATCGGCAATTCGTCACTGCGGATGGTGCAGCTACGCTTAGAGGACCAGCAAAGCAGTGTAGCCGAGGCGCAGTCTGTTCCGGTGGATTTTGATATCAACGGAGATGTGAAAGCTCGGCACGAGTTCACGATTGCGGCCATTAAGAAAATGCTTTCCGAAGGGTCATTTCGAGGTAAAAAGGTCGTTTCTTGTCTGCCAAATGATAAAGTCAAAATAACGAGCGTTCGCCTTAACAAGGATGAAATGGTCGAGCCGGAAAACGCCTTGTGGCGAGAGGCTAAGGAGCGATTCGGGGTTAGCCCTGAAAAGGATACAATAAACTATGTCACAGCAGGCGGAATTCGCCAGGGTACAGATATTCGCTATGAAGTTATTCTTTTTGCGGTGGAAAATGAGTATCTGGAGCGGCACGTTGAATTGCTGGAAGGGGCTGGTTTGGAACCAGAAGCTATCGATACTGTTCCCTGCGCTCTTTTCAGGAGTTTTGAATACTGTTATCGCAGACAGGAAGACCGCGATCATACGATAGTTTTCATTGATATCGGCAGCAAGTTCTGCACGGTCGTTTTTACTCGGCAAAATGAATTGAAGCTTGTAAAGAAAATATCTATAGGCAGAGCCCGCTTCCTCGAGGAGATAGCGTCACGGCTTGGCATAAGCAAAAAGGAAGCTTTTAGATTGCGTGCAACCATTTTGCGACAGAACAAAGCCGGGCCAGACGCAACATCCGAAATAGACGAAATGACCAGGCGGTCGGTTGGTGATGCGATTCGCGCTGTAGCCGAGGAGCTGGCAAGGGAGGTCTCGCTATGCTTTAAGTATTATACCGTAATGTTTAAGGGTAGAAAAGTTCGCAAGGCAGTACTGTCCGGCGGAGAATCCGGCGACGACATTGTTCTTAATGCTATGCGCAGGCAGCTTGGCGTCGAAATCGAGTTGTCGCAGCCGTTTCGAGGAATAGAAATTGGTGACAGTTGTAAAGAACTGAGCCAGAGCGAATCTTTATGTCAATGGGCTGTTGCCGTGGGGCTGGGCCTCAAAGGGTGGCAAAATCTGGTTGATTAGAGTGGGAAGGTCGATATGAAAGAATTAGATTTTCTTCCACATTCATACAAGAAAAGCAGAAAATGGCAGATTAGCATTCGCAACCGCTATCTGGCTATTGTTGGCGTTGTTGTGCTGTTGGTAGGCTGGAATGTCGCGATTGTTCGTGATATTTCAAATATTAACAGCAGAAACAATTCCATGGAATCACAAATGGAAAGCGCTATGAGAGCAACGCAAGAGCACGAGGACCTGCGTAGAAAGCTCAATGTTCTTGAAGACCAAAAAGCTGTTCTCCAAAGCCTTAACAGCACCGGTGATATTGTTGGGATTTTCGGCGAGTTAAGTTATCTGCTAAGCCAAAATATCGTTCTAAATAAAGTTGCTTTCGAACAAGAGCCATTAAATCAAAGCCGCAACGGTGATGAATACAAACTGGCTGGGGCAGGGCGTTCCGCTGTTGGCGATGCCGTTGAACCGGTTAGATATAAAATAAGCATTCAGGGCATAGCGGCAAGCGCGGGCGATGTAGCAGATTTTATCCGCCGGATGGAAAGGTCAGCGTATTTTACGACTGTTTATCCGGCATATTCTCGGAACAAAAGCATTAGCCCTTCCGGCGATAAAAATAAATTTGAGGTCAGTGAGTTTGAAATCGCCTGTTATTTAGCAAATTATAAGGAGAAGGCAACGGTTATGGCTCAGGCCGACAGTGCTGTTGATGGAGACTAAATGAAAAACCGTAACTTAAAAATCCGGGAACATGTGGTTATCTGCTTTGCAGCTTTGGTGATGCTTTGCGGATACCTTTTTCTTGGCATATTGCCTCTTCGCCGAGTGGCCAGAAGCCTTCATCGGGAAACAGTAAACCGCGAGGCGCATATCAGCAAAGCCTCGCAGGTATCGTCGCAGTTGAACCCGATGCGACAGCAACTGGAATATCTGGCAGCGTATGTGGGTGATTATCACAGAAGAATTCCCGATGAGCGTCAAGTCGGTGAATTTTTGCAACAGATAGCCGAGTTAATGAAAGCACACGGTCTTTCGAACCAGGTAGTCAGACCGGGTGCGGAAAACCCCGGCGAAAAGCTTAATACCATTCCGATAACTATGGAATGTAATGGCGACCTTGATCAGATATTTGATTTCTTTGGTTCGCTTAAAGAGATTGATCGTGTTATTAGAATCGCAAAAGTCGAACTCTCAAGCGATGAATTGACTGAAAGCATGGCAAAGATGTGGGCACAGGCCAATATCTATTACGAGGCCAAATAATGGAAAAAAAAGAAAAAAATATGGGCGGTGCTATGGAGAGATTCGCAGCGGAAAAGAAGAAGACCGTTATGGCGACTTGCCTGATAGTGTTAATGCTTTTTATGTGGGTGCGGGTGCTGACTCGCAGCGGGCCTGAAAAGGCCTCAGCGGCTTTGTCAGAAAGCAGTGGCCAGGTCGAGTCCGTGATAGAAATCTCTTATGTAGATTTGCCGAATATATCCGGCAGGAATGATATTATAGGTAGGGATTTTTTCAAAATTGATAACTGGAATGACTTTTCGGGAGGGCGTTTCGATGTTGAAAGCTATGAAGTAGTTACCGATGATTCACAAGACGACCAGATGATTACTGATTATATCGCAAAAGCCCTTGAGCTTGAAGCTGTGGTGATGGGCGACAGGCCACAAGCGTTTATAAACGGAATGCTGGTCTCAGCCGGTGATAGAATAGAAATTGACCAAGACGCAAATGAACTTATTATTGAAGTGACAAAGATAAAAGGCGACCAGGTGGTTCTTGAATATGATGATCTGGAAATAAAATTGAAAGTAGAAAATACACCCGACGATGACTGAGAATTAAAAGAAAACCGCCCAAGCGGTGAAGCTGAAGACAGCTAAAAAGGAGTACTTAAAATGGTTAAACAAAGGAAAAGAAAAAAAATGAATATGTCAGATAAAGGTCGTAATTTGTGGCTTTGGTGCACAGTGGTAATTCTAACTGCTGCTTTTACTTTTGGCAGCGCGTTGCAGCAGGATGTGTTTGCCGAATTAACTGAAGATGAAATCTTTGTAGTTCTCGAAGATGAAGGGCCGGCAGAACAAATCTCCAATCCTTCTGCTGATAACCCTTCGGCTGATGAGGCGGTAGAATCACCTGAAAAGGAACAGCCGCCTGAGTCCGGAGAATTCGATGAGGTTTTTTATGGCGATAGTGACGGTGATGTAGAGGAAATACAGTCCATAACTTTCAAGCGTGATATGGGAATCCGTGACGCGCTGCGTTTTCTGGCGGCGAAATATCAGCGTAATATTGTTCCGTCATCTAATGTTGACGGCAGGCTTGCCTTTACCAGTCTTTACGATGTAACATTTGAAGAAGCGATGGACGCGATTCTTGGTAACGACTTCCGGTACAAGCAGCAGGGCAATATGATACGAGTCTATACCGCCGAGGAATATCGAAGAATACTTCGCAATGAAGAACGGATGGAGCATCGTATCTTTACGCTTTACCACATCAGTGCTTCGGAAGCGGTGCAGCTGCTGTCACCGGTATTGAGCGATGCGGCTTTGGTGCAGGGCAGTTCGCCGGCTCAGGCAGGCATTTCAACTAATGAGATGGGCGTTGGTTCTGAAGCAGGTGGTGACAGTATGGCTCTTCATGACAGAATAGTCATTTTTGACTATCCTGAAAACCTGGAAAAAGCAACTGAACTTCTAGAATCTTTAGATGTTCGGCCCGATCAGGTTTTGATCGAGGCTACCATAATGACCGCAACGCTTACAGAAGAGACCAAGTTTGGAGTTGACTGGAGCAATCTGGATGATGTCAGTATAAACAGCCTCCAGAATGTAGCTGATGGTCAAAGTGGCTTTACTCAGAGAAATTTTGCTGATCCTACAGGCGGCCTTGCTATTGGAATCAGCGCAGATAGTATTTCAGCGCTTTTTACCGCCTTGGAAGAAACTACCGATATATCAGTACTTGCGAATCCAAAAATACTTGCCTTGAACAAACAAGTCGGAACGGTTTTTATTGGTACAAGGCAAGGTTATCGTGAGGGTGACCGCATTACTGACGGAGATGTTCGGCAGGAAGGCCAGGTCAGGTTCCTCGACGGTGGAACAAAGCTTTCGTTCAGGCCTTACATTGGCAGCGATGGCTATATAAGAATGGATATATATCCCAAGCAAAGTGAAGCCAATATTGATGACGACGGCATTCCATTTGAACGGACATCTGAGCTGATAACTAATGTGATGGTTAAAGATGGCACAACAATTGTTATCGGCGGATTATTCCGAGATTCCGTAACAACCAGCAAGTCAAAAGTCCCTGTACTCGGTGATTTACCTATTCTCGGTGGAGCCTTCAGGAGTACAAAGGACGATTCTATGCGTGAGGAAGTCATTGTTATGCTAACTCCGCACATAATTAGATCACCGGAAGACATTGATGCTCATGCTGTGGCAGAGGATATTTCCCGCAAGAGCGCGGGCGCCAAAGAAGGTCTAACCTGGCCAGGTCAGACAAAGCTGGCTAACAAGGCCTATGAAAAGGCTGCCAAACTCTATGCCGATGATCAGCCAGAAGAAGCGTTAAGGGAACTTGAGTGGGCATTGCGCATCAGGCCTACATATAGAGAAGCCCTTAAACTTCAGGAGCGGATTAAGATTGAGCTTTACGGTGAGGATGCGATCAACCGCAAGGTAATCGAATCCGTCGAGTCAGGTCACAGTGACAAATTGGGACGCAATTAGCGGCCGACTCAAAGGCAAAGCAGCTTTTATTGAAGATTAAGAAGAATTTCCGGCTGCCGTGGAGGCTTTCGCGGCGGCCTGTAAAGAAAACGGCCAAGAGAATATGTTACGCAATTTTAAGAGAATCGATTCGGCAGTTGCCGGTGTCGCGGTCTGTTCATTAAGTTCGGCGGCTATAGTCGGGCTTATGGTATCTGGTTTCGGTGTGGGTGATGACTGGGGGGACGGGCAGCGACACTGGTTTATTTTGATAAGCTTGGCCTTGCTGGCAGGGGC
>PWDX01000031.1 GCA_003553245.1 Phycisphaerae bacterium | reverse complement strand
GTCCAGGCCATCGTCACCTCGTCGACGAACGTGGCGTCGGGGTAGCTGTTCTGGAGTTCAGCAGCCGGGTCAAAGCTCGCGCCCAGGCCAGGAACCGCGCCGAGCAGGCGCACATTACCGCCATTGAGGCAGAGCAGGAGCATCGCGGCCAGATGCACAGCGAACGCCGTATGTTCGCTTCTATTCTCGTTCCTGTAGTAATGGCAGGCTCGACTATCTGGATATTCTTTCTTATTCTTGGGAATGTCCGAGAGCGTCGCACCGAGATCGGAATACTTCGCGCCATTGGCGTAAAGGAATCCACCATAACGGCAGTTTTCCTGCTCAAGGCGGTTATCATAGGCCTTATAGGCTCTCTGTTTGGCTATTTTATTGGTATTGGGGTAGGCGGTATCTGGGGCGGTTTAAGTCTGTTTTCCGGCGACTTTGTCGAGCTGATAAGTTTACCTATGCTATTTGCCGCGGTTGTCATCGCTCCTGCATTATGCGCGCTTGCCGGCTGGCTTCCTTCGATTCGCGCATCTCAGCAGGATCCGGCGGTTGTGCTTAGAGACGAATGATAAAAAATCCGGAGACTTAGTAATATGTCTGATGTATTGAATATAAATAAGTTAACCAAGGTTTACACTCGGCGCCACGGCGATACTGTCGCAGCGCTAAGCGATGTTTCTGTGAATGTCCAGGCCGGTAAATTCAAGGTCGTTCACGGCCCCAGCGGAAGCGGCAAGAGCACTCTTTTGCTTGCCGCCGGAGGGTTGCTGCACCCGGAATCGGGCACTGTTGCCGTTGACGGTCAAGACATATACGCTCTTTCTTCAGAAAAGCGTGCCGGCTTCCGTGCCCGTAATATCGGCTATGTTTTCCAGCAGTTTCATCTTATACCTTACCTTAGCGTCCTTGATAATGTCCTTGCTCCGAGCCTGGCGTTTACCAACGGCCAGGTGCTCCGGCGAGCTGAGGAACTGGTGGATTTCTTTGGTCTGTCAGGGCGAAGTGACCATCCGCCTTCGGAGCTTAGCACCGGAGAACGCCAGCGCGTGGCTCTTGCCAGGGCCTTACTGCATAAGCCCAAACTCCTTCTTGCAGACGAACCCACCGGCAACCTTGACGAAACCAACGCAGCCAATGTAATTAACTATCTCCGGCAATTTGCCGCCGACGGCGGAGCAGTCCTCGTAGTTACCCACGACAGTAAAATTGACGCCGATGAGAAATATCACATAGAGGAAGGTTTTCTTGTTAATAATTCAGGGTCACCGGTAAGCGGAAATAAAAATGAAAAATAGAAAAAACGGTTTTACTCTGGTGGAGCTTCTTGTTGTAATCTCCATAATTGCTCTTCTTCTGGCAATACTGTTGCCTGCTCTAAGCAGAGCCCGTGAGATTGCCAGGGAAGTAGTCTGCCGAGGTAATCTCCGCCAGGTTCATATGGCGATACAGGTTTACGCCGAAGACGACAGCCGTGGCCGACATCCGCTCGAACAGTGGGAGCATAATCCCCAGGATACATTGCTTCGCAGTCTCGGTGCTTATGAAGATGACGGTTTTTTTGATGCCTTTTACTGTCCCGAAGCCCATTTTATGGAGGAAGGGGCTTCCGACCCTGATGGTGGAACACCGCCTGGCGGAGTGGACAGTGTTATAGACACACCGCAGAATCGTGAGAACGGAAATGTTACTTATGTTTACTGGAGTTTCAAAGAGAACAAACCCGGCCCCACCGGAGGCACTTGGCGCAATCCGGCTGTTTTCTTTCCTCGTGCTCTTAACAACACGGGTATGAGGCCGGTTGCAAAAACACACGAACCTAATGCTCAGGGAGAGATACCTTTTAGGAACTTAAGGGCCAGCCCCTCGGATGTGTGGGTACTGAGCGACTTCTTTCGCCAGCGCGGGATATTTCCCCATGGCCGAAGAGGCGGCGCAGAGGACGGCGGGCTGAATATAGCATTTCTTGACGGCAGTGCCGACATTGTTTTCGGCAGGCCGCGTGACAATTACAGATAAAATTAAGTTTTGCGCTTAGTTGTATGAATTTACGGCGAATAATCTTAAAAGAGATAAGTTTCAGAAAGCCCGGCTTTGTGCTCAGCCTCGCTTCAGTTGTTATCGCAATAGCGGTGATGGTCGCTGCCGCTGCTCTGGTTACTGCTCGCCAGGACAAAACAGAGCAGATTATAGGCCACAGACAGCAAAGCACAGAAGATCAAATGTACCATATGCGCGATGACTATCGCCGGTTCATGAAAGACATGGGTCATAACTCCATAATAGTCTGTAAAGACCAGGACATTGCATCGTTCATCCGCACCGGCCAGCCAGATACATTCATGCCTGAAGAATATGTCCGCAAACTTGCTCATTCATCCAGCGCCAGTTATAATCATTTGCTTGCGGTCTTGCGAAAAAGAACGCTCTGGCCCGAGCATAACCTTGAAATAATACTAAGCGGAACATCGGGACAGGTTCCGGTTCAGGCTAAGCCACGGTTCTGGACCGAAGAAGACGGCTATACGGATCCTATCCGAGCCGATATTCCGAAAGGGCAAATAGAGATAGGCTATAGTTTGGCTCAGGAGCTAGGCGTTCAGGCCGGTGATGAAGTAGCATTGATGGATCAGCAGTTTATTATACACCGTGTAATTCCGGCACAGGGCGGCCTTGAAGACATAACAATATGGTGCGAGCTTAATAAAGTACAGAACTGGTTCGAAAGACCCGGTAAAATTAACGCTATTTTCGCCCTGGAGTGTATGGGCGATGCTCCGCCGCTTGGCGGTATCGTAAACCATGTGCCTACTGTGTTGCCTGAGACTAAAGTGATACAGTTAAGTTCGTTGGTTGAGACCCGCTTTAGTGCCAGAACCAGAGCTTCACAGGCTACCTCTGCGGCTATGGAGGCAGAAGAAGCTCACAGAGGCCTGATAAGCGCAGAATACGGTTCTTTCGCAGCAATAGTCGTAGCCTTGGTTATGGCGGCTTCTGGTTTATGGCTCTTCTGGCAGTTTCTTGATAATGTCCGCAGACGAAAGTCGGAGATCGGCATATTGCGTGCGATTGGTGTCAAAGGGTCAAGGATAACGGCTATTTTTATGATCAAAGCCGTGGTTACAGGTTTAATAGCTGCTGTGCCGGGCTATTTACTGGGTTTGGCTACAGGCACTTTAATAGGAGGCTCAGGGTTGCTATCAAGCCAGTTTTCTCAACTTAACGGGCTGCTATTATTTGTTGTCTCGATAGTAGTTGCCCCTGCACTGTGCGTGTTGGCTTGCTGGCTTCCGGCAAGATGGGCATCCAGCCAGGACCCTGTTTTTATATTAAACGAATCATAGCAGATGAAGTGCTTTAAAATAGATTTTATGCGGCAATATACAGGACGTATCTGGATATATCTTTTGCCTTTACTGGTTATTGCGGTAATTGGCGGTTCGTTATACATGCTTACAGGCAGGCCGCAGAGACCTAAAAGCTCAGAACCTGAAGCAATTTCGCTCTACTGCTCAGCCGAACTTAAACTGCCTTTGGAGGAGATAGTCGAAAGTTTTCAAAGACGCACCGGCATAAGAGTGCGCGTAAATTATAATTCAGACCATTTACTGTTTGACCGGTTGGCAATTGACCGGCCGGATTTGTTTTTAGCTGCCGGTGATTTTTATGTTAATCAGGCCAAAGCTATGAACCTTACAGAAACCATTCACCAGGTTGCCGGTCTTGAGCCAGTTATATTGGTAAACGATGACAATCATCATAATATACAAGGCGTAGCTGACCTGGCAGCGCCACAGATCAGGCTTGGTTTAGGCGACAAAGATTCTGCTATTGGTAAAATAACCGAGCAGATTTTCCACAAAAGCGATATTGATGTTGATAAAATCAGAAGCAGTACTCATATATCAGCTTTCACTTCCGGCGAGCTTGCTCGATATGTGGAGCTTGGCCGCGTAGATGCCGCAATCGTCTGGCAGCCCGCGGCAAGGCAATATCACCACCGAACCAGAATAATAAATATACCGTCCGAGCTTAATATAGTATCTTCGGTCAATGTTGCTATCATTAAAGATTCATCTGAAAAAGAAACCGCTGGTCAGTTCATAGAATTTTTGCGAGGAAATATGGCGAAGGATATTTTCGAAAAATATGATTATATCCGTTATAATGCAAATACTACGCCGTTGAGTAGATGATAGTGTAGAAGACAGAATATTAAAATTACTGATACAGCAATCCAGCAATTAATTTGGATTATGAATAATCAGCAAAGAAGCCCATTTGCAACAAGGAGATTTAAATGCGTACATTAAGGCAAAAAAGCAACGACAAGCGGCTCTCTATTGAAAAAGCCACGCAAAAAGTAAAATCTTATCGAAAACCAGTGTGGCGACAACTAACTGGCGTTTTGGCTTTATGTTTGATTTTGAATTTGGTTTGTCCTTCCGGCGATGCATATGCTTATTTTCCGGATACCTCTATAGAGTTTGATGGTGAAAACGATTATATCGAAGTGCCGCATGACGATAATCTAAACCCGGGAAATGAGAACTGGACCTGCATGTTCTGGGTTAAGCAATTATCTGAATTTGAAATGGGACACAGCAAATTCTTAGCAAAGCGAGACGGTACTGGTGATACCGGTGGATTCTATATTGGAAGTCGATTCGCGCCTGCATGCAATGATGGAAACAGACAAAATCTGGGCTTTAGAAATCATATACCTAAAAATGAATGGGCTCACATTGCCGTTCAGATAGATAGAGACGAAGGTAAATTACGAGCTTTTGTAAATGGCGAACAGGTTTCAGAGAGTGCTCTGGAGTTAACAGGTTCAGTTGATGCTTCCTCGAACCTTATAATAGGAGGAGATAGTACAGGCGGATTGCAGGGTAATCATTGCCGAATAAGAGATGTTCGCATCTGGAAAGGAATCAGCCTTGACGAAGAACAGATTAAAGCCAACATGACCGAGAAGCTTTCCGGCGACGAAGAGGGGCTGGCAGGCTACTGGCCAATGAATGAAGGCCTGGGCAAAAGTATTGCTGACTTAGCTGAAGGCAATGACGGTCAGCTTGAGGGCAATCCAGATTGGTACCCGGGTCCTTTTGTAGCCGACCTGGCCAGAAATAAGGAATTCAGTCCTGGAAAGGAAGTTATCTTTGGCCCTGTTGAAATGCGTGCTCCAAAAGGCCAGCCACAATATCAATGGTATTTTAATGACAATCCTATCGAAGGGGCTACCGAAAGTTCGCTAAAGATTTCTGAAGCTACAGAAGATCATATTGGAACATATTATGTAGAAATCGATGATGACCGTGATCTGACACCTTTTGAATCGGCCCGTGTGATACTGGCCAGGCCTGACTGGCCTATGTGGCGGTATGACGCTGCCAGAAGTGCTGATACGCCTGTGAGGCTTTCAGATGACCTTCATCTTCAATGGGTTAGGCAGTTGCCTGAGCCTAAACGTGCCTGGCCTCACCAATGGGATGACCGAGGCAAGCTGGACTTTGATGTATCATATTCACCGGTGGTGATGGATGAACTGGTTTTTGTTCCGTCGAATGTAACTGACAGTGTGACGGCCTACAGTATTATTGACGGCAGTGAGAAGTGGCGTTTTTACACAGACGGCCCTGTCCGGCTGGCCCCTGCAGGATGGCGAGGGAAGTTATATTTTGTATCCGATGACGGACACTTATACTGCGTTGAATCCGAGACAGGAAACCTCATCTGGAAATTTCGGGGCGGACCTTCAGATCATCATCTGCTCGGTAATGAGAGAATTATCAACTTCTGGCCTGCTCGCGGCGGACCAGTGATAAAGGACGGAACTGTATATTTTGCAGCTGGTATCTGGCCTCTGCATGGAATATTTATATATGCTCTTGATGCCGAAAGCTGCCAGGTGGTGTGGGTCAACGACACTACCAGTTCGGATTACGTTAAGTTGCCACATGGCCATGCCAGGGGTT